>JAZDPZ010000001.1:0-2093 GCA_043797105.1 bacterium
GGGTATCCCAGTACATGTAAAGTTTCGGATTAAACTGTTTTTCTACCAGCTTATTCCTTTTTTCATCTATGGAGTCTCTCTTTGCCTTATCAGGCTCATTAGATAATAATACCTCTGAATACCTGTAAGTAACATCATTACCTTCTATTTGTATTTTTGCTTTGGCTTCATCTTCACCCATCTCATCAATGAGTTCCTTCACCGGCTTTTCTATTAAAGTCTCTCCGCAAAACTTAAGCAAATACGAATACTTTTTCCTTGCTTCACCTTTAGCTTTATCTTTTAACTCTTTAATCAGGTTAAAATATTCTAATAAAAAAAGCTCCCCAAAATTATAATAAATTTCAACAATATTAAGTTATTCCTTTTGGCCTGCAAAATGAAGATAATATTCCTTATCCAGCTCGGCTAAGAAATTTTCAGCATTGATTTTATATTTTTCTATATCCATATTTTATTATGACTTTTATTTTAAAATCAGAATTTTGTAATTTATCTGGAAAAATTATAATACTGGTATTAAGAAAAATTATAAGGAAAAATAAAATTAAAAACAAAGTATTTTTTAAAATAAATATAATTATTTAATATTACAGGTAGCCATATCTAAGAAAATCAGTCGCTTTTTAATATTAAAATATCTTACTAATTTCATTATATTTTAATTAGTTTTAATTGTTTTGAGATTAGATAAATTCCTGAAATCATTGAAAGTTTTGATAATTTCAAATATATTGAGACTACAGATAAATTAGTCTTTCAGGTATGGAACAATATCAAATCAGATTCCAAGTGGAGATATTTATATAATTAATATTGACGGCACAAATAAGAAGAAATTGACAAATGAATAATTAAATTATCATGTCAGCGCTAACTGAGTTTTTAGATGAGAACTTTTCAGTAAAAGGCAGAGACAACAACTATTATCTTAAAGGCAAATACAGAACTTTCGGCTGGAAATTTAGTAAAATTTTTGGATTGTCAAAAAATCTGGCTGCTTTTCTTACTCAGAACGGGATTAAAGCCGGTGACAGAATAATAATTAAAAGCCCCAATTCTCCGCAATGGGTAGCTGCTTTTACTGCATGTATTAAAATGGGCTTTATAATTGTTCCCGTTGACTATAAGTCTGATTTTAATTTTGAACAAAAGATTATAAGCAAAGTAAAGCCTGAATTCATCCTGTATTCCAGAGAAAATGAAACATTTAATATAATCTCAAACTTAATAAATAATTCCGGTACTGCAGCTATAAATAAAAGCACATCAATAAATAAATCATTTGAGAAAAAAACATCGGGTCAAAATCCGGAAACCAAGTTTGAGCATTTTAATTTTAAGATAAATCCTGAAAACAGTTACCTGGAATTTGATAATCAAAAAATTGGAATATTATTACTTGAGGACCTCGAAACTGCTGTTAAAGATTATGATTTTAAAGACGATACTTATGAAAGGTCGTCCCTAATAGAAGATAATAATCTTGCTGAAATTGTTTTTACTTCCGGATCAACTGCAGCTCCAAAGGGTGTAATACTTACTCACAAAAATATCAGTTCCAATTTAAAGGCTGCCAGGCCCTTAATAGAAAAATGGAAATTTATCTTTAATCTGATGATTAATCCGAAACTCTTAAGTCTTGCACCATTAAGTCACATGTACGGACAGGTAATCGGCATTTTCATACCTTTAATGATTGGAAGCTCTGTTGTATTTTTTAACACCATAAACCCGGAGGAGATATTAAGGGCAGTAAAAGAGGAAAAAATCTGGATACTGGGAGCATTGCCAAAGCTGGTTTCAATAATAAAAAATCACATAGCCAGAAAATATAATCTTAATTCAGAGACATTTAAAAGCAAGTACAGGAAGCTTAGAAATGTAAGATGGTAGATAAGGCTCATTTTATTTTCAGGACTAAGAATTAAGATAGGATGGAGGCTTGTTGCGGTAATTTCAGGCGGGGCTGCTATTGATTATGAAACAGAAGATTTTTTCAGATGTCTTGCATACAGTGTTTTCCAGGGCTACGGACTGACAGAAACTGCTCCTCTGATAACCCTGACTGATCCTGCAAAAAACAGGGAAGG
>JAZDPZ010000002.1:0-9028 GCA_043797105.1 bacterium
CGGATAAAAGTTACCATAGGGATAACAGGCTTATCTCCCCCAAGAGTCCACATCGACGGGGAGGTTTGGCACCTCGATGTCGGCTCGTCGCATCCTGGAGCGGTAGTACGTTCCAAGGGTTGGGCTGTTCGCCCATTAAAGCGGTACGTGAGCTGGGTTCAGAACGTCGTGAGACAGTTCGGTCCATATCCGGTATGCGCGCAAGAGAATTGAGTGGAGTCGTCCTTAGTACGAGAGGACCGGGACGAACGAACCTCCAGTGTACCAGTTGTCCTGCCAAGGGCAAACGCTGGGTAGCTGTGTTCGGAGTGGATAAGTGCTGAAAGCATATAAGTACGAAGCCCACCACAAGATTAGTTCTCTCACTGGGTTAACCAGGTAAGTCCCCGGAAAGAACATCCGGTTGATAGGCCAGAGGTAGAAGCATGGCAACATGTGTAGCCGACTGGTACTAATAGGACGAGGGCTTCTCCTAACCGTAATTGTATTTTTATCTAAAATCTAGTAGTTATGCAGAAATCAGGGTATAAAATTATTCCCTGGTGGCCAAGCGGCAGGAAAACACCCGTTCCCATCTCGAACACGGTCGTAAAGACTGCTTGCGGCAACGATACTTGAGGAGTGATCCTCTGGGAAAATAGCTAGCTGCCAGGGATATTTTTTTATGTTATTTTTAATCTGGAAATGTTATTTTAAGAGGTTTTTTAATGGATATCCTGATTGATAATGGTGTTTTTGGAAAAAATGACATAAGAGGAATTGTCGGAGAAAAAATTAATCCTGAATTATTTGAGCTTATTGGAAAAGCTTATACAGAATTTATAAAAAAAAGAAAAAATTTATCTATAAATGAATTATGGGTCAGTGTGGCTTATGATGCAAGAAAACATTCTCCTGAGCTTGCAAACGCTTTAATAAAAGGTCTTTTATCAGGAGGAATAAATGTTATTGATTTAGGTTTATGTCCTACTCCTCTTGCTTATTTTTCTGAATATCAAAATTTAGATTTAGCAGGAACTTTGATTGTAACTGCAAGTCATAATCCTCCTGCTTATAATGGTCTTAAAATGACTTATAATAAAAATACTCTTTTGGAAGAAGAAATACTTGAATTAAAAGAAATTACTAAAAATTTAATAGAAAAAAATTTTTTAGATAATTCAGCTGTCGGGATTTATAAAAAATATAATATTATTCCTGATTATATAAATAATTTTACTGAATTTTTTTCTAAAATTAATAAAAAAATAAAAATAGTTGTGGATAGCGGAAATGCTACAGCAGGTATTGTTGCTCCCGAGCTTTATAAAAAGATTGACTGCGAAGTTATAGATATTTATTCAGAGCCTGATGGAGATTTTCCAAATCATCATCCTGATCCTTCCAATGAGAAAAATCTTGAATTTTTAAAGAAAAAAGTTCTGGAAACAAATGCTGATTTTGGTATAGCTTTTGATGGTGATTCAGATAGAGTTGGCATAGTTGATAATACAGGATATTCAATACCTGGAGATCAATTATTGCTTATATTTGCTCTTGATGTTTTAAAACAGTCAAAGCAAGAAGAAAAACTCGTCTTTATATCTGAAGTTAAATGTTCACAGGTTTTATTTGATTCTATAGAACAAAACAACGGCAAAGCAATAATGTGGAAAACAGGACATGCCTATATAAAAAGTAAAATGAAAGAAGAAAAAGCAGTTCTTGCAGGGGAAATGAGCGGTCATTTGTTTTTTAAAGATCGTTACTATGGTTTTGATGATGCTATTTATGCAGGTTGCAGATTTATTGAAATAATTGCTAAAAATAAAGAAAATAATCCTGATTTTAAAGTTTCTGATCTTATTGAAAGTCTGCCAAAAGCCTATACTTCAAGAGAATTAAGAATACCCTGTCCTGATAATCTGAAATTTAAAGTAATAGATAATTTAAAATTTAAATTAAATGAATTAAATAAAAATTCTGATTTATTTAAAACAAAAATAGAAAAAATAATAACTATTGATGGATTAAGAATAGTTTTTAATGATGGTTTTGCTTTAATTAGAGCAAGTAATACTGAGCCAACCTTTACTTTAAGATTTGAAGGAAAAACTCTTGATAATATGGATAATTATAAAAATATATTATTAAATATTCTTGATGAAAGTTTAAAAGAACTGCATGAATTATCAGAATAAGCAAAATCAAAATATATCGTCAGTTTATCTTTTTTTAAAGCCTTTTGTTGGTCTGATTTTTTTAGTGATTTTTGGAACTATAGGTTATATGAAAATGGAGGGCTGGAATTTTTTAGATGCCCTTTTTATGAGTGTTGAAACTTTAACCACTGTTGGTTATGGTTTTATGTATCCCTTGTCTTATCAGGGTAAAATATTTACAATTGTATATATATTATTTGGAGTAATATTATTCTTGTATATTGCTACTGAATTTGCAAGATATATTATTTTAGTTAATTTTGAAAAAATATTAAGCAAAAGAAATATGGAAATAAAACTTAAAAAAATCAAAGATCATTATATTATTTGCGGTTATGGCAGAACAGGCATAGAAATAATTTCTCAGCTTCAAAATAACAAACTTAATTTTGTTGTAATTGAAAAAAATCCTGATTTTGAAGATATAGCTAAAGAATTAGGAATTTTATATGTTCTTGGTGATGCCACAGAAGATGAAATTTTAAAAAAAGCAGGCATAAATAAAGCAAAAGGTATTTTTTGCGCTTTGAGCGATGATGTTGATAATTTATATTTGACTTTATCAGCAAAAAATTTAAACACGGATCTTATAATTGTTGCAAGATGCATTAAAGCTTCAAATGAACAAAAATTCAGGAAAGCAGGAGCAAATAATATAATACTTCCTTATGAAATTTGTGGAAGAAGAATGGTAGCTTATGTTACAAAGCCTCTGGTTGTTGATTTTCTTGACGTGGTTATGCATACAAAAGGTCAGGAACTGGAACTGAAAATGGAACAGTTCCAGCTTAAAAAAGGATCTGTTTTAGAGAACAAAACAATACTTTCTTCAGAATTAAGACAAAAAACAGGAATAATAATAATTGCCGTTAAAAGAAAAGAAGAACTTATAACTAATCCTTCATCAGATACCTTATTGAAAGCAGAGGATTATTTAATTACATTAGGAACAAATACTCAACTTACAAAATTTGAAAAAATGGTAGCTTAGATTTTATAGATTAAGGAGTAATAAATTTATGAATAATAAAATTTTAGCATCTATAATAATTGCTTTATGCTTGATAAGTATAGTTATTGGCATTAGTTCAACGGTTATTTCCAGCAAAAAAGTTGAACAGGAGCAGGCAAAAGGTTCTAAAAAATTTAAAAATATATTTAATAGCGG
This sequence comes from bacterium, assembly GCA_043797105.1. Classification (GTDB taxonomy): domain Bacteria; phylum Cyanobacteriota; class Vampirovibrionia; order Gastranaerophilales; family CAZEDP01; genus JAZDPZ01. The sequence continues at coordinate 3,370 of JAZDPZ010000002.1, forward strand.
AAACAAAATAGCTTTAATAACTTTGGAAGGAACAATTGATTCCGGAGCAACAGAAGGATTGATAGGAAGTATTGACTCGGCGGAAAGCGCTTTAAAAGCTTTAAAAAGAGCTTTTGAAGACAATACTGTCAAAGGAGTTCTTTTTAGAATAAACAGTCCCGGCGGAACAGTAGCTATTTCACAGGAAATTTATAATACTGTCCTGAGATTAAGAAAAAAGAAACCAGTTGTTATTTCTATGTCTGATGTTACTGCAAGCGGAGGTTATTATATTTCCTGCGCTGCTGACAGAATTTATGCTGATCCAGGCACTTTAACAGGCAGTATAGGCGTTGTTATGAATATTCCTAATGTCCAGAAACTCTTTAACCAAAAATTAGGAATTGATATGAACACTATAAAAAGCGGTAAATTTAAAGATATAGCTTCTCCTTACAGACCGCTTTCCATTGAAGAAAGAAAAATGCTTCAAAATATGATTACCACAGTCTATAATCAGTTTGTAAATGCGATTATTGAAGGAAGAGTCAAAAGAAATGATAAATATACCATAGAAAAAACAAATTTAACCGTAAAAACCTTGAAACAATATGCTGACGGCAGGATTTTTTCAGGTGAGCAGGCTCAAAAATTAGGCTTTGTAGATCAACTGGGCGGAATGTATGAAGCCCAAAAAGGAGTAAATAAAATGGCTCAGACCAGATTTAATTTATTATCGTCTGATTTGCCTCTTGTGTCTTATAATAGACCTTCAGGACTCAGTGAATTTATCTTTGGTCTTTCTGAATCAATAATGCCTAAAAAAGACCCGTTATCATCAGTAATGCCTTTTAATACAAAATATTTTCATCAACCATTGTTTTTATGGGAGTAAAAAAATATGAGTAATTTTTTAGAAAATTTTTATGGGATTTTATTTTCACCAAATCAGACTTTAGAAAAATTAAAACAAGATAATCCGCTTTGGCAGGGAGTTTTAATAGTTTTATTTGTCAGCATTCTTAGTCCTCTTTTAAATTTTAATTTATTTGATAAAGTAGGAGTAACAGTTGCCTGGTTAAGTTTTAATATAATCCAGGCATCTTTTGCAGGTGTATTAAGCTGGTTATTTTTTGCTTCATTTCTCGATGTTTTGGCAAGAGTATTTAAACAGCCCGGTAAAATAAAAGAATTTCTTGTGCTTTCTTCTTTTACGCTTGTTCCCTGGATATTTTTGGGTCCTGTTGAATTATTAAAAACAGCAGGAATTTTAGGACAGGTATTTGGTATAATTATTGGTCTTGCTATTTGGCTTTGGGTTATAATTCTGGTTGTTATGGCTATTGCTAAGGCTTATGATCTAAAACTGGGTAAAGTTTTAATATTATTAACTTTTCCTTCTTTAAGCGTTTTTGTTTCATTTTATTGGTTTATAGGTTTTTTCTCAACTTTAGCTAGAATTTTAAGTAATTAAAAAATAAGGAATATTCATTTATGGATAGATACAAAAAAAGATCAAAGCTGTCATCGCGAGGAGGGCTGAAATGCGATAGCGTACAGCAATCGCCTACTTCGCAAGCCAGACGTGGCGATCTCAGTGGCGTTTATGAGATTGCTTCGCTACGCTCGCAATGACATTCAAATTTTAAAAGGGTAAGAGTTTATGTTTAACGGAAAAAAAATAGTGGTTGTTATGCCTGCTTATAATGCGGAAAAAACCCTTAGACAAACGTTTGAAGAAATAGATAAAGAAATTATCGACGAAGTAATACTTGTTGATGATAAATCTAATGATAAAACTATAGAAATAGCCCGTGAGCTTAAAATAACAACTATTTTGCATAAAGAAAATAAAGGTTACGGCGGTAATCAAAAATCCTGTTATTCCGCAGCATTAAGGATAAATGCCGATATTGTAATAATGGTTCATCCTGACTATCAGTATTCGCCAAAGTTAATTCCGGCAATAGCTTCAATGATAGCATTTGATGAATATGACTGTGTTCTTGCTTCAAGGATATTATGCGGAGGCGCTCTTAAAGGCGGCATGCCTTTATATAAATATATTGCAAATCGTTTTTTAACTTTTGCGCAAAATATTTGTATGAATCAAAGCATAAGTGAATATCATACAGGTTATAGAGGTTTTTCAAGAAAAATTTTTGAAAATCTGCCCTTAAAAGAATGCAGTGATGATTTTAGTTTTGATAATGAAATACTTGCTCAAATTTGCTTTAATAATTACAGAATAGGTGAAATAAGCTGTCCTACCAAATATTTTAAGGATGCCTCGTCAATTAATTTTTTAAATTCTGTTAAATATGGTCTAAAAGTGCTAAAAATAAGCTTTTTATATTTTCTGGCAAAAAATAATATCTGGATTAGCAAAATATTCAGAGAAAATGGCAGAAAAATCGACGGAAACGAAGATTTGTTTTATTATTATCATTCAATGGCTGATTATCAGGAAGCAATTTAAACTTATATGATAAATTTAAACAAAAAAATTGATTATTCTTGGCTTTTCGATAAAGTAAGAGATACTTATTCTCTTTTTTCTTATTATTTTGGCGATGGAAAATCTCTTCCACCCATTAGATACTCACTTGAGCTAACTTATAAATGCAACTTAAATTGCAGTTATTGCTATGTAGGCGAAAATAGAAATTTTAATGAGCTTTCTGTAAAAGAATGGTTTGATATAATAGATCAAATCCCTCCTTTTGCGCTTATTACCCTTGTTGGAGGAGAACCTTTAATAAGAAAAGACTTTAAAACCATACTTAAAAAAAGTCTGAAAAAAAATAAAATTAATATTGTAACTAATGGAACATTAATAGATGACGAGCTTATAGAGATTTTTATAGCCAAAAAATTACTGCTTCTAAGTGTTTCAATAGATGGCTTTGGTGAAAAACACGATTTAAACAGAGGAAAGCAAGGAGCTTTTGATAAAACAGTCAAAAATCTTGAAAGACTTAGAGACATGAAAAAAAATAAAAAATATCCTCTTCTTGATATTAAAACCATTATTTTAGAAAATAATCTCGATGATTTAGTTGAAATATATAAACTTGCAGATGATCTAAAAGCTGATTTTCTTTCTCTGGCTTTTTTAAGAGCAAATAATCTTAAGCAAAACAATATTCTTAGAGAAGAATTTACTGAAGAATTTTATAAAACACTTTATCCTGTTAAATTATATTTTGATATGGAGCATTTTGAGGAAGTTTACAGGCAAATTAAAGAACTTTCTAAAAAAAGTAAAACTAAAATCAGATTTGCCCCAAAATTTAATCCAAATGATGAATTAGCTCAGATAAAAAGATTTTTTTCCCTTGAAGAAGGAAAAATTCAGGATATTTATGAGCCATGCCTTTATCCCTGGTCAAATATCATAATTACACCAGAAGGAAATATTTATCCTTGTTTGTCTTACAATATCGGGAATATTAAAAATTCAAAAATAAAAGATGTTTTAAACAATGAAAAATTTAAAAACTTTAGAAAACAGCTAAAAACAAACAAAATGTTTTCCTCATGCCAGATGTGTTGTGAATTAAAAGTTAAAATTTAGATGATTAAGACTAATCAAAAAAGAGTTTTTTTAATTTATCCTCCTGCTAAGCCTATGAATCGTGAAGACAGGTGTCAACAGCCTATAGAAAATCTTTTGGTAATACCGCCTTTACCTCCTACAGATTTGATGTATATGGCTTCTATTGCTGAATCATTGGGTTATATTTGTAAAATTACTGATTATAGCCTTGATAATCTTAATATAGATAATTTTATCAATGATATTAAAGAATTTCAGCCTGATTATCTTGTTATTAATACTGCTACTCCAACGCTTCAACAGGATTTAAAAGTTTGTTCAGCTGCAAAAAAGATTTTTTCCGATATTCAAATAATTGCAAAAGGAGCTTATTTTTTAAAATTTAGCAAAGAGACTCTTAATGATTTTCCTGATTTGGATATGATTATTCGGGGAGAACCTGAGATTACTTTATTAGAAATCCTTTCAGCCAAAGATAAAAAAGATATTTTAGGGCTTACATGGCTTGATAAATATAATAATAAAATAATTTTAAATTCTGACAGACCTTTTAATGATGATCTGGATAGTTTGCCGTTTCCGGCAAGGCATCTTATTGATAATAAACGCTATATAAGACCCGATAATAGAAAAATTCAGGGAGTAGTAAAAGTCTCAAGAGGTTGTCCTTATCATTGTTTCTTTTGTCTTGCCACACCTGTTTCAGGAAAGAAAGTAAGAACGAGAAGCCCTGAAAATATTCTTAAAGAAGTAAAAATATGTATTGAAAAATATGGAATGAGAGATTTTTTATTTTGGTCTGACATATTTAATCTTGATAAAAAATGGGCTACAGATTTATGTAATACTATTCTTGCATCAGGCTTGAAATTTAACTGGGCATCAAATACAAGAATAGACACTATTGACATTGAAACAGCAAAATTAATGTATAAAGCAGGATGCAAGCTTGTAAGCATAGGCATAGAAAGCGGAAATCAGGAAATTTTAAATAAAATGGGAAAAAAAATTACTCTTGCTCAAATAAGAGAAAGCATTAAAATACTTAAAAAAGTCGGCATGGAGATATATGGTTATTTTGTAGTGGGTCTTCCATGGGAAACAAAAGAAACTATTGAAGATACAATCAAATTTGCAGTTGAGCTGGATTGTGATTTTGTTAATTTTTATACGGCTGTTGCTTTCCCTGGTACTCGTTTTTATGATTATGTGCTGGAAAATAATCTTTTTGATCCAACAGATACCCAAAATAATTTATATAAAAATGCTTATTATTATCCTGTGGTTAAAACCCACTATCTAAACAAGGATGAAATTTTTGAGCTGCACAAAAAAGCTGTTAAAAGTTTTTACCTGAGACCTGGCTATATTTTAAGGAATTTACTTAAAATTCGATCTTTGAATGAGCTAAAAAGCTATATTCGTGCTGGTTTGTCTATAATTGGAACTTAATACCAACTGGTATTAGACATGTTAGTAATGCTTTTTTCTATAAACTATTTTATTTTGAATTACAGGGATTATGCAGCGAGTTGACGTAAAGCCTTGTTGCCATTAATTTTAATCCTTAAGTTTTTTTGTTGAAAAACTTTTTTAGCATGATAAACCGATTTTTTTTTTGGGTACTGAAGTTTTATGAATGCTTGAATGCACATAAATACATAGTGTCTTTGAGTTAATGTCCGCTTGCTTTGGCAGTCCTGTAAATGGCATAACTGCTTTAATACCCTGAATAATACCTCAATCTTCTGAGTAAGGCTGGAAACGACGCATTTTTAATTGTTGACCATTAAATACTCTGTTAGATGCAATTATATCCAGTTAAAAGAATGCAGCTTGTTTAACAGGCTTTTACTACTGTATTTGCTATCAAAACAAATTGAATTAGGAATAATATCCAGATTCTTTGCATATTCTACTTCATACACTATAAATTGAATTAGAATTGTTCTTTTTCCATCACTCCACGCAAGGATAGTCAGGGAAATTCCCTCTACAAATCCATTATTCTTGCTTGAATATTGCCAGTAGACACATTCTATCTTTTTGGCATAAGGCTTTTCAATGATTGTATCATCTGCCATTAGCCAGCCTGTTGACCAATCAATATCAAGAGATTTG
>JAZDPZ010000003.1:0-5555 GCA_043797105.1 bacterium
CAGCCTCGTTTTTTATATAATTCTTTCAAATATTGTCTATTTTTTGAACTTTTGCTATCAAAGTTCCGTGAGAGACAGATAAATTTTTAATTTGAAGTATTATTAACCTCATCAATGACGCTTGGCAAATTATATATTTTAATTAAAGTATTAATATCTCTTTCAGAAGGTTTATCAGGAGCAAAATTAATAGAAATATCAGAACTATCATTGCTTTTACAGTTAATATCTGATTTTAATTCAGTAAAATCATACATGATATCTTTACTATTATTGCTATGTCCCCAAATTCCTAAAGCATGCCCGATCTGATGAATTAAAAATTTATTTAAAACAGGAATGTCCCGACAATAATTAGCATGAATAAGCACCTGATAGCAAACTTCATTATCATAATAAGCTAATATCGGCTCAGAAACATTATTTCCATAACCATCCCAGCTTATAATTATATTAGCGTTTTGTTTATTATTTATAAGATTCAGATGAATATATTCATTCCAAACCTGTACGGCTTTTTGGGCAGATTTAATCTTTTCATATCCTGATGTTTCGTCAATATAAACATAAATCGGAAAATCTTTCCATCTTAAAATTCTATTATTATATGATTTTCTAATATTTTCAAAATAATTATCCTCTAAATTTGAATGTTTTAATTCTGATAAAGCAGAATATTGTTTATTTGTCCCGGGTTTATATAAAATTTTTTCCTTAAAGCCGTTAACAATAGATATCCCTGTAATATTAAGCGGAATTTTTTCGGATAAAAGAGCAAATCTATAATTAATATCTCCTGTTAAAGATTTTCCAAAAACATTTTTCTCCAGTTTGGCGAGTCTTTCTTCAACAGCGCTATTATCATTACTTATGCCAAAATATTTATTTTCAAGCAAATCAAGTATAATTTGCTGATTAATACTTGATTTTTGATCTTCGGCAAAAGATATTGATTTTTTTAATTGCTTTAATCTTTCAAAAAAAGAACTATGCTGTTTTGCTTTATATATAGTATTTTCTAATCTTTCTATTCTGGAAAAAACATCCTCTGCGCTATAATCTCTTTGATAAATTTGTTTTTCCATCTCAAGCAGTGTTTTATGAACATTATTGCTATCATCAGCCTTATATAGTTCATTGGCAACACAAGATAAACTAAGCGCTATAAACAAAAAAATAATTATAAAAATTTTCATCATTTTTTATACAAATTGAGTATAATTAGCATTAATATAAAGATTAAACTATTTTTTAAAAACATTCTATCTTGTTAGCATAATTTTGCTTTTATTGTTTCTGCATCTTCTTCTTCTGATTAAGTCAACAAAAGCTTCAAGCCTTGTAATATAGCCTGTTTTTCCTGTATGTTCATCTAAAACAAGAGATAATACAGGAATATCTCTTTCTGTTCTAACGTTTGGAAGTATATTTTGAGAAATAATTTCCGGCATACAGGTAAAAGGCAATAAATGAACTACTCCATCACTGTTATTATAACTTGCTAAAGCTGTATCACCTATAGATTCCAAAGCATCTCCGCCTATATCCCTCTTCAGAAAAGCTTTGGCAAATTTTTGGGCTTTTTCTCCGTGTGTTTCACTAAATCTAAGCAAAGAAGGAATTAAAAAAGCTTTTGTCCAATCACTGAGATTAATTTTTCTATGAACATGCACCCCAAGTTTTCCGAGTTCTTTTTCTATTTCAAGATTTGAAAACTGATCGAGAACCACATAAATTTCTCCTGTTAAATCAACATGAAGAATTTCTTTATTTTTGTCGACAGGAACCATTGAAAGCTGGTCAAGCGTATATTTAACAGCTTTTTTACATTCTCTTTGGGTTGAAGCAAGTTCTATTTTTTTTAAACATTTTTTGAACCTGAGATCAGCGCTGCCTGTTTGAATTTCTCTTGCCCGATAATAAGCAAGAGCGTGGTCTATTTTATCCAAAGCGCTAATTTTAATCAAAGCAATATTAATTGCTCTAATAAGATCAAGAGGGTTATTATTTCCCGTTGCTTCCTTAAATTTAGTAAAAAGCTCTATTAGTCTGCCTTTATACAAATCAAAATTAATAAACTTAACATTATAATTGAGGTCTAACAGGGTGGTTCTTGCTGAACTGCTGTATTGACCAAGCCTGCAAATACCGGGACTATCCAGCATAAGAATGGCTTCTGCTCCTGCTTCTATAGCTTCAATATAGTTTCCTAAAACCAGTTTATAAGGTAGACATACAGCTTCAGGGCTATTTCTAGCGCCAATGGAGAGAGTTTTCTTACTGTTATAAGGAGGAACTATAATATCAGCTCCAAGTATTTTAAGAACGCTTGTAAGCACTATATATAAATTTCCCATATGAGGAAAAGAAATTTTCATAAAAAACCCTCGAAGTTTATAAGATCGCCATGGGCTAACGCTTTTGCGATGACAGTTTTTAGTTTTATAGCTTGGCTTTTAAACGTTCTGATTCCTCTTGAGCCTTTAGTAGTTCGATATCACTTTGATACATTTGCCTGTTAAGAATTTCAACAAGAGCAGCGCGTTTTTTCCTGGATAACATATCGGTGAATGCTTCTAATCTTGTAACAAATCCTGCTTCTCCTGTATGTTCGTCAACCGTAAGATTCAAAAGAGGTTTTTTAAATCTTTTTGCATAACGGGTAATACGTTCAATCATAAGAGAATCAGGTCCACAACCAAAAGCGGTTATTGATATTATTCCGTCAATATTATTAGCCTTTAAAAAATGACCTGCCGCGCCGGTTATTTCATTTTCATTAGCCCAGTAAAGATTTGTATTTAAAACACTAATACCTTTTGACATCTGCTCCATTGTCAGATTATCTGCTGTATAAGCTTTAACTCCAAAGGTTTCAAGCTTTTTAAAGACTTTCATGCTAATATAATCATCATAAAGATTATATCCATGAGAAATTACAGCAACATTGATAGAAAAATCTTTTTTATCCTGAGATATTTCTATTTTTCCGGCAATTGCGTTTTTAATAGCTGTTTTTACATCTATTCCTGATCTTGTCATGAGACAATAGTTGTTCATGCATTCCCAACCTGCTTTTGAAGCTTGTTTAATTCTTTTTTTATCAGTAATTCCCAAGGGAACTACTGATTCGTATAAATATTCATATAAACCCTGTTTATGCACTGATTTATCCAAAGTCGGCTCAATAAGGAGAAAATTTCTTTTTACAACATTTCTAACTAAATCAGGTAACCCCCTTAATTTTGAGCAGTTATAAATTTTTGGAGCAATTGACTGAATACTTGGCGAATAAATTACATCAATGCCTTTGTCTAATAAATTCAAAACATGCCCCATATAAACCTTAACAGGGAGACAGGTTTCAGATACAACCAAAGCGCTGCCATTAGAGACTATTTTTTTTGTTGTCAGGTCAGATAAAACAATTTCAATACCAAGGTCATTAAAAAAACCATGCCAGAAAGGATAATACATATAATAACCTAAAGCCCTTGGTATGCCAATTTTCATAATTTATATCCTCCTTACAGCAGTTAAGCTGTTATTTTAGTTATCTTACGCCTATGTATTAAATCCACAAAAGCTTCCAATCTTGTCATAAGACCGGCATGTCCTGTTTGTTCATCCATTATTAATGAAATAACAGGGATATTTTCCTTTCTGCTGACATGCGGAAGTATACACTGGCTTACTATTTCAGGATTACAGTTAAATGGACCTATATGTATGACACCGTCAATCTCTTTTTTAGCGGCATAAACTACGTCTCCAATAGATTCAATGCAGTCTCCGCCTACTGCTCTTTTCATATAGCTGCTTGCAACCCTGCTTGATCTCTCTCTATGAGATTCTTTTCTATGCAGCCATTTAGGAAGCAATATATTGTTTGTCCAATCAGAGAGCATTACCTGCCTTTCAACTTCAATTCCGAGTAATCCAAGTTTTCTTTCTATTTCCATATTTGTAAATGGATCGAGAAGCACAAAAAATTCTCCAGTCAGGTATATTTTTAAAATATCCTTATTTTTATTAATTTGGATAGAATTAAATTTTTCAAGAGTTGATTTTAAAATATTTTTTACTTTTCGAATGGATATTGCAGTGTTAATTGCGGCTCTGCATGTATTATAAACTTTTTCAGCGCTTCCTTGTTTGATTTCTCTTGGTCGTATATAAAATAATTTTCTTTCTATGATGTCAAGAGCATTGAACTTTGCAAAACCTAATTTTATGCCGTGTAGTGTTTTTGTGATACTTGTATTTCCTGTTGCCTGAGAAAATTTTCTTGAAACCTCGATTAATTTGCCTTTATACATGTCAAAAATTATCATTTCAAAATCATAACCGAGATCTCTGAGTTTTGCCTCAGCCATAGACGCATAATTACCCAGCCTACAAGTTCCAGGCGCCTGAAACATCAATAAAACATTAGCTCCAGCTTCCAAAGCCTGAATATAATTGCCTAAATTAAGCTTATAAGGCAAACATACCGTTTCAGCGCTGTATCTTGTGCCAAGAGTCAATGTTTCCATATTATTATTTGGCGGCAACAGAATATTTGCGCCCATAGTTTTCAGCATTGCGCTTACAGGAATGAAAACATTCCCCATATGAGGAAAAGAAACTATTCTTTTTTCTGATTTTTCTTCTGATTTTATGCTCATGTTCCCTATAAATTTAATAATTTTATCTTTTTTCAACTTTTAACACATTTTTCAGGACATATCCGCCAGCATGTAGCACAATCAACGCACTCGTCAGGATTTATCCGGCATTTATCGTCTTTTTGCATAATTGCTTCAACAGGACATGCCGTAACACATATTCCACAACCAATACATTTTTCTTCATCAATTTTATGAGGCATATATAAAAGACTCCCTTAAATAAAAAATAAAAAATAAAAATTATACATTCATTAATTCCTTAGAAATATCCTCGATAGCAGAAAGGTCTTTTCCGCATTTACAGCCTCCATTAGCTTCACAGCCTCCATGACAGCCACCTACAGGAACTTTGCTGCTGCATAAAATTTTTCTGTCATGATAATATTCGCCTGGTAATGGGAATAAAGTCATATAATAGTCATTCTTCCAGTTTTCATCCATAATTTCAGCAACTTCTTCAGCATATTGATCTATTTGTTCCATAATTTCAGGTTTGGTAAGGTAATCAGCCGCTCCTGTATGGGTTTGATATGGTTTAAATTTTTTGTAATAGCCTCTTAATACCCAGGGTCTGTCAACTATCATGCAGGGTCTGAGCATATTCCCGTCATAAGGAGCTCCTTTTCTTACGGCTGTCATGAAAGGACTTGCCAATGCTTCTGTCAAAGTGGTTTCCTTTACATTATGAGTGGCAAGATGAACAAATGTGCAGGGTTCAACATCTCCCTTGGCATTAACATGCAAATATTGTCTGCCTCCTGCAATACATCCCATCATTTCGGGACCATCGCCCCAAAAATCTACTGTCATCATTGGAAGAGTATTTCTTGCATTATAAACAGCCTGTTTTATTATTTCTCTTTGCTGTGCTGAAGGTATCAGAGC
>JAZDPZ010000004.1:0-9800 GCA_043797105.1 bacterium
TATATTGCATCTTTATTCTTAACTCCTAAAAAAATGTCGAGAGCGGGACTTGAACCCGCACAGGATATCCTACACGCCCCTCAAACGTGCGCGTCTACCGATTCCGCCACCTCGACATATATAAAAACCATTCTTTTTAAAAAGACCCATTATTCCTAGAATAGTTCCTCTTTAGGGCATAATTATATTATGCTGTTTCCTTATTGAATGTCAAGTAAAATAGATTTCAGAGTTGATTTTTTTTAAATATAATTCATTGATTAAAACATATATTGTTGCTGCAATAGCAGGAGATAAAACAACGCCGGCTATCCCTAATGTGCTAGCTGAAACTAATAAAGCAAAAATTATTATTAAAGGATGTAAATCAAGGAATTTTCCAAGTATCAATGGTCTAAGAAAAGTATCCTGTATCCATTGAGCTATCATGTAAATAAATAATATTCCTATTACAAGTATCGGCTTTTGAGATAAAGCAACTAAAGCAGCAATGGAAACCGCAAAAATAGGTCCAACTATTGGAATAATATCTAAAATTCCTGCAATTAAACCTAATAACAAAGCAAAATCAACTTTAATAATTAATAAACCTAAAGTAACAAGCAAAGCTATTGATGCCATTAACATTAATTGTCCTATAACATAACCTCCAACTTTTTGGGAAATTATTATTGAAATATGTTCTGCTTCTTCCCTTATATTTGGAGGAAAAAATTTGAGATAACCACTTTTTAGCTTTGGTTTGTCAAGCAACATATAAAGCACAAGCATGGATAAAGTAAATGTAATAATTAAACCGGTAAAAAGATTTATTGTTAAATTTATTGATTTATTGGCTATGTTTTGAGCAAAATTGCCTGTGCTTGATATTATTTGTAAAAAATTAGCTGATATGCCAAAGTCTTTGCCTATGGTTATCCAATTGTTAATTAGTTTTTCAATTGCTAACCAGTATGCTGGAACTTGTTTTAAAAATAAAACAAATTGTTTAATTAAAATACTGAACAATGGAATAAAAACTATTGCCAAAAATATAAATCCTGTTAAATAAAGTAATAAAACCGCTATTTTTCTTGGAATTTTTTTACTCATAAAGTCAACAGCAAGATTTAAGCCGCTTGCTATTACAAAAGAAGCAAAAAATAGCAGAATAATATTTTTAATTTGGTATGCTATTGCAATTATAGCAAGAATACCAAGTATTAAAATAACGTCTTTTCTTGTGAGATTTTTGATTTTATCCATTATAAACTTCGTCCTCTAACTGGAAGGATTAACAACCTATGAATGTGGCTTAGCCATCCATTATAAACCTTTCTTTTTTGAATATTTTTTTTGTACAGCATTTAGAGTTTCTTCAAAGCTATTGATAGGAACAAATTTATAACCGCATTCTTCTGAGATTATCCCACCCATCATAAAAATTTCTTCCTGTGGATATTGTCTGCATATTAAGGCTCTATGTTTATAAACAGTACAAACGTCTTTTTCTTTATCTAGTTTTGTGCATTCAAACACAAGACCGGTTTCTGTTTTTCCAATAATTTTAAGATAAGAATAAAAAAAGTGCTGATTTTTTAGTCTGTTAAATTCTTCTTCATTTTTTATTATATGTGATGAATGCCTGACATAAATTTCCTGACAACATCTGCCGCAGGATTTACATTTTCCTGTTCTAATATATTTTCTGCCAAGAATCTTTGATATAAAAAATTTTTCAAATTTAAAATATACAGAACTCAAATTATTAATTTTTTTAATTAATTTTTTCATTTTTACCAGATTATCTTCTCATAAATTTACTGCATTCAGAAATTCTCTTATATGTTATTTCTGAATATTCCCCGTCAGGTTCTAAATAAATATATCTTTTATAAGCTTGAATTGCTTTATCAAATTTTTGTTTTTCAAAACATATATTTCCTGCTTCAAAAGCTATTCTGGCAGCTTTTTTTATGGGATTTAATATTTCTTTTAGCTCTATTATTTTATATTTATAAGAATTTGTTTGGTCAGGATTCAGTAATATATAGTTTTCGTATTCCCATAAAGCCTCTGTATATTTATTTTTTTTATAAAATTCTTCTGCTTGATTCAAATATTTTTTAGATATTTCAATATTTAAATGCTTTTTAATTTGTTCTAATCTTTCGGTTATGCTGTAATAATCATGATTTTTTTGAGTGCAAATTTTTAAATACCTGCTATACATACAAAAAGCATTGTCATATTGTTTTAACTTATCATAAGCTACTCCTAAATTACAATAAATATTATTGTAATCAGGATCAAGTTTTACTGCTTCAAGCCAGTATTTAACAGCATGTTCAAATTTTTCGGACTTGTAGCATATACTGCCCAGATTTAAATACGCTTTTATATGATTTGGATATATTTTAATTGATTTTAAATAAGCATCAACAGCTTTTTTAAAATCTCCTTTTTTTTGAAAATTAATGCCTGCTTTTAAATTATGAAATCCAATGCTTTTTGATTGTTTTACTTTGTTATAAATTTTTTCATATTCTGGAAATTTATTCTTGGGACAGTATTTTAAATATTGTTCATAATATTTAAAAGCATTTGATTTATTATTTAACTTTTCATAGGCTGCTCCTAAATTCATCAAAGTTATAAGATGATCCGGAACCATAGTAATGGCAACATGCCAATTAGCAATAGCTTCTGAAATATTTTCAGCAGTATAATATGCGTTACCAATGTTTATATAGCAGTTAATCTGGGTAGGATCTAAACTTAAAGCTTTTTTCCAACAGCTAATGCTTTCATTTATCTTACCCAGCTTAAAATATGAATTTCCAAGATTAACATGAGCTTCTGCAATCTCGGGATTTGTACTGATTATGCTTTTAAAAATCTCTACAGCTTCTTCAATATTTCCATTTGTATATGAAGAAAGCCCTTTTTTAAATAATTCTGAAATATTTGGAGAAATCTCTACTGTAGATACCTGATGAATAACTTCTGATGAAGTATTATTTTCCTCCATCATTATTTACCCCAATTTATTCTGAAAATAATAAATCCACTAAATCTCCATCATTCAACATTGATTGAGCTAAATCATCATTAGAAATCACATATTTTTTATCAATTAGGAGATTTACTATTTCTTTTATATCAGATATATCAGAATCATCATCAAGAGAATCTAAAACCATTTTTTTGAACTTTTCTATATCTTTATCCTGTTCATATAGGTTTAAAGCTTCTTTTGATATATCAGACTTATCCGCAAATTCAGCCTGACTTAAATAAGGATTTTTAGAGGCTGTTTTTTTCTCTATTCCTGTCAATTCCTGTTGTTTTATAGAGCTATTTATCAAAAAATCACTATTATTAGTAGAAATAATATTTTCAACCATTTTAACTAGCCTCCGGAAAAAGTAAGCCATTAAGTCATATTATTTCTTAGTATGAATGCAAATTATAAAATTATAAACGATCAAAGGGTTAATTTTTCTAGTCCGGATGGTCAATTTTATGAAGTTTTGCTTTTAACTTCTATTATTCTGTAGCTTTGTTTTATCTGCTTATATGGCGTGCTTTTTCGCATAGATTTTGCATCTACTTTATAATAATCTTGATTTAACATTCTTTTTTTATTCATAAATTAAAAATAATCTATAAATTAAAAAAAATAAATTAGTAAACCGGATAAAAAATTATATTCAGGGCATGTTTTTAAAGATATAATAAAAAAAATTGAATTTTTAAAATTTAATATAGGGTAAAGGAGAAAAACATGAAAACTTTAACTGCTTATATTGAATATGATAATGAAACAGAACTATATGTCGGTATTGTTCCTGGCATTCCAGGCGTTCATAGCCAAGGAGAAACTTTAGATGAGCTAAATAGAAATCTCAAAGAAGTTTTGGAACTTTGCTTGGAAGAAAATAAGGACTTATTAAACAGTTTACCTCGCTTTATAGGAATTCAGCAGATAGAGGTAGCTTAAAATAAGGATATAGAAGTTTCACCGGAGCAATTTGTTGACATAATGGCAAAACGTTAATTAATAATCTTCACCCTTCAGAACTTTTGCAGCACAGCCACCACCGTTACTTGAAGCAGTACATTGACTTTCATAAGCATCACCCTTAGTTCCAAGCGATTTAATACCAGTTTCCTGTATCCAGATAAAATATATATCTTTACCATAGGTATTTGGTCCTTTAAATCCG
The DNA here is from genome assembly GCA_043797105.1 of bacterium. Taxonomy (GTDB): domain Bacteria; phylum Cyanobacteriota; class Vampirovibrionia; order Gastranaerophilales; family CAZEDP01; genus JAZDPZ01. The sequence goes on from JAZDPZ010000004.1 coordinate 4,209, forward strand.
TTGACATCTATGGAAATCCTTCCACAAAACAGCACTGTTCCAGATAAAGCCGTACAATTGGAATTAGCAGTCCAAAAATTAATTAAGACCCCATTATTTAAAATAAGACTCGGAATGTTACTCCAGGTTGTTACTGGATTACCGTTTAAATATTTAGAACTGCCATCATTATTATGCCAGCAGTTACCCAAAGCCTGTCCTGCATCACAAGACTTAATAGTATTCAAATACTCTTTAAATTTATCTTTCATAGTATTATCATCAGGAAAAACCCCCTTCAAACTGTTGCCATTATCTCCCACAATTCTTGAAGTAACCTGAGCCATCACAGAATACTCTGTTTTAAAAGCTGTCTTATTTTGAGCATCCTGGATTTTTGGAACTACGGTTACCATCGCCAAAGTAAACCCCTTTTGGAAAATATTGGTTTTTTTAGCGAGTTTCATTTTTAAACTTTTTATAGCAAACACCCAGAAAATACGCGCCATTAATATGTTCATCTCAGTCTCCTTATCTTCCCTTAATAAAAACATATTATTTATATAAATAATTATATCATGCTTTTCTTGGAAATCAAGCTTTGTTAAGAAAATAGTTACATTTTTTAGGGGGGTAAAACACGCTCAGGGAGAAAGTTTCGGTGATAAGTATATCTAAAGATTTAACAAAAATTAAACTTTATTAATTTTATTTATTAATTTGTTTTTTTAATATTGGTAAAATTTCATTTACAGAATCCATAAGATTTTTTTCAATAGTACATCCTGCAGCTAATTTATGCCCACCGCCTCCAAAAAATCTGGCAATTTCACAAATATTTATCCTGTTGCTTCTAAAACTTACTTTTGTATCTCCTTTTGGTGTTTCTTTAAATACTAAAGCTACTTCTACAGTATTTATCTGTCTTAAAGCTTCTGAGATACCGTCTACATAGTCATCTGTAGCATTTAGAGATTCTATAAGCCCTCTTGATATTAAAGTATAGGCAATTTTGTTATCATATAGAAAAACCGCCTGATCTATTGCTTTTGCTTGTAGTTTTACCATAGAAAGAGGTTTTGACTCATAACATTCTTTATAAATATATTCGGGGTTGGCTCCTGCTCTTATTAATTCCGCGCAAGTTTCAAGAGTTTCCGGTTTGGTATTTTCAAATTTAAATCCTCCTGTATCTGTTAATATTGCAGTATAAAAATTTGTTGCAATATTTTTAGTAAGATTGACTTTAAGAGGTTTAATCAATTTATATAAAATTTGTCCGCAAGCGGAAGCCTGTGGTTCTATCCAGTTGATATTGGCAAATCTTGTATTACTAATGTGATGATCTATATTAGCAGTTAGCTTTGCATTTCTAAATAGCTCTAAAGAATCGCCAAGTCTGTCCAAAGAACCGCAATCAACAGTAATTGCAAGATCATAACTTTGATATAAATTTTCATTATTTGAATTTTTCACTAAATTTATATCAGGTAAAAATTTATAAATATCGGGTATTTTTCCTCCGGCAATAATATCTATTTTTTCAACTGTTCCAAGTTGAGTCAATATTTCTTTTAATCCGAGCATAGAACCCAAAGTATCAGCATCAGGACCAACATGCGATAAAAGAATTATATTTTTAGAATTTATTATTGCTTTTATTAATTTGTTAATTACTTCCATATTATTTATTTTATCCTATACTTTAATTGATTCTATCACGAATATCTAAATCCAAAATAAATAAAAAGTTTTTATAAGGAGAAGGTTTTGGAAATAATTTTATCATTAATTTATTTATTTTTAATTTTATTTTTAATAGTTGGAGCATGTGTGCTTTTTACTAATGCTATCGAGCATCTGGGTAAAGAATTTAATTTGTCAGAAGGAGCTGTTGGCAGTGTATTAGCTGCTGTAGGCACGGCATTGCCTGAGACAATCGTTCCGCTTGTAGCAATCATAGGCGCTTATATAACCGGAGCTAATATAGAAACAGGGAAAGAAATCGGTATAGGCGCAATTCTTGGCGCACCGTTTATGCTTGGCACTCTTGCATTTTTTGTAACCGGAGCTGCTGTTTTGCACTATACACGAGTCAACAGAAGAACATCTGACATGCCAGTAAATACAATTATTATGTTCAGGGATATTCATTATTTTGTATTAGCTTATTCTATTGCAATTATCAGCTCGTTTATTCCTTTTTTCCTTGTAAAATGCTTTATAGCGGTTCTATTAATTATAATTTATACGATATATGTAATAAAAACTATAAGAACAGCAAGTAAGATATCTGATAATGAAGAAGAATTGGAAGCACTATATTTTACAAAACACTTAAATTTTCCCGGGGCTTTTCATGTTCCGGCAATTTTTTTACAGGTTTTTTTAGCATTAATTGGAATAATTTTTTTAGCGCATATTTTTGTTGAACAACTTAAGTTTTTATCTGAAGTTTTTAGAATAAATCCGCTTATTTTAAGTTTAATAATTACTCCAATAGCAACTGAATTACCTGAGAAATTTAACAGCATAATTTGGATAAGAGCTAAAAAAGATACACTTGCGATGGGTAATATAACAGGAGCTATGGTTTTTCAAAGTTGTATTCCAACAGCTATAGGATTGGTTCTTACACCGTGGATTTTAGGTGTGGAGGCTCTTGTGAACGTAGTTATAGTTTATCTTTCTGTTTTAGTTGTATATTTAAATGTCCTTTCTAATAAAGGTATATTAAAACCATCCGCATTATTAAGCGGAGGATTATTTTATCTTTTTTATTTAGCTTATATATTGTTTAAAATAAATATAATATCCTAAAAACCCGCAAATAATTGGAGAATTGGGAGTTTTAAATTTGGAAAGAATTAAAGTTTTAACAATTTTTGGAACACGACCTGAAGCCATAAAAATGGCGCCGATTATAATGGAAATTAGCAAAAATACTGAGTTTTTTGAATCCATAGTATGTGTAACAGCGCAACATAGAAAAATGCTTGACCAGGTGCTTGAATTATTTAATATAAAACCTGATTTTGATCTTAATATAATGAAACCTAATCAAAATTTGTGGAATATAACTTGTGAGGTTCTTCTTCAAATAAAAGACGTTTTAGAAAAAACCAGTCCGCATATAGTTTTGGTGCATGGTGATACTACAACAACTCTTGCAGCAAGTCTTTCCAGTTTTTATGCAAAAATTCCGGTAGGTCATGTTGAAGCAGGTTTGAGAACTTTCAATAAATATTATCCATTCCCTGAAGAAATTAATCGGGTTGTAACTGATACTGTTTCTTCATTTTATTTTGCTCCTACGCAAAAATCAGTAAATAATCTGCTAAACTCCGGAGTTGATCCCCAAAAAATTTTTTTAACAGGAAATACTGTTATAGATGCGCTTTTATATACTGTGAATAATTATAAAATAGATCTTTCAAGTTTAAATCTAGATCCTGATTTAAAAACAATTCTTTTAACCTCGCATAGAAGAGAGAATTTTGGCGAGCCGCTTGAAAATATATGTAAAGCAGCACAGATTTTAATCAAAAATAATCCTGATATTCAAATTATCTATCCTGTGCATTTAAACCCTAATGTTAGAAACACTGTTTTTAAAATGCTTAGTGAAATTGATAGAATAAAATTAATTGAACCGCTTGATTATGCTCCTTTTGCGAATTTAATGAAAGCGTCATATATAATACTTACGGATTCCGGCGGCATTCAAGAGGAAGCCCCGTCTTTAGGAAAGCCTGTATTGGTTTTGAGAGAAGAAACAGAAAGACCGGAAGCTGTTGAATTTGGGACGGTTAAATTAGTTGGCGCTAATACTGAAAAAATCGTTAATACTGTTCAGGAACTTCTGAATTCAGAAGAAAAATATAATGCTATGACTTCTGTTGTAAATCCTTATGGAGATGGACTTGCTGCAACAAAAATTATAAATGCGATAAGAAATAATTATGTTAATTTATTTTAAGATTTAAGGAGTTTTCAGAATTTTTACTGAATTTTTCGTTTTTATAATAAAAGATAAGCAAAACAGAAATTTTAATAAATACTTTTAATAAAGTATTATTTATGTTATACTTTTTAAAGATAAATTTGTAAATACTTATACAAAAATTATATATAATATTTTTCTTATTAATTAAAGGGGAAATTACTTATGTTTAATTTTTTATCAAAAATAAAAATTTATAAGAGTAAGGGGTTTGATTTATTTGAGTATAGTTTTGTTTCAATTCTTGTAGGTATGGTTTCAATAACAGTATTGACTACTACAGGAGGCAATATTTCAGATACTCTTAGTAATATTGGAAATGGAGTAGTTAATCTTTATCACCCAACCGCTAGTGGAAGTAGTTCTTTACCAGAAAATTCTGGAACAACAGGAGATGATCCTGGAACAATCGCTGATAGCGGAAATACAGGAGATGCTACTACAGGAGATTGGGGTAATCCTTGTACAGATCTTCCTCCAGATCAACGCCCTGCTGAATGTAATGCTCCTCCACCACCTAATTGCACAATCGTTTTAGGAAGAACAATTTGTCGTTAAAATTTGCAGAATAAAATAAAAAAGAAATTTTAAATAATTTTATTACGATTATTTAAGAAAAATTATATTTAACTAAAAACATTGTCAACAACTAAATAAAAGCACATATTATAAAAACCGCTGGTAAGTTTTTATAATATATGCTTTTATATTTATTTATTAAGTGTTAACTTGAAATTTATACTATATATAAATTATTTTTCTAAATTTTTAGTTACGCAATTTTTAGTTACTTAAAGTTTTATTTTATATAAGTTATTTATATAGCTTATAGATTGTTTACATATTGTAGGATTGTTTTATATTAAGAATAGCGAGGTGTAAGTATGGCTTATTTTCTTAGCAGAATTTTAAATAGTTATAGTAATATTTGTAGTCGTATTTGTAGCTGCATTTATAATTATAGCAACAGTTATAGTTATAGTAATAGTTACAGTAGCAGTAGCTATAGTAACAGTTATAATTATAGCAATAGTTACAGTAGCAGTAGCTATATTAGTAATAGCTATATCTATGGTGGAAATGGCAATGATTATATGTATGGCAAAAGCGGCACTGATTATATGTACGGCAGAAATGGCAATGATACCATGTATGGTAATGCCGGTAATGACTACATGTATGGCGAAAATGGCAATGATTATATAGACGGTGGAACCGGAAATGATACCATGTATGGCGGAGTTGGTAATGATACTTATGTAGTAGACAGTGTTTATGATTCTGTGGTTGAATATGCAAATCAAGGAACTGATACAGTTCAATCAAGCGTTACATATACATTGGGAGCAAATATAGAAAATCTGACTTTAACAGGCGCAGCAAATATTAATGGAACCGGTAATAATTTAAATAATACGATAATAGGAAATAACGGTTCTAACTCTCTCTATGGAGGAGCCGGCAATGATATCATATATGGCGGAGTTGGCAATGATTATATAGACGGTGGAACCGGAAATGATACCATGTATGGCGGAGTTGGTAATGATACTTATGTAGTAGACAGTGTTTATGATTCTGTGGTTGAATATGCAAATCAAGGAACTGAT
>JAZDPZ010000005.1:0-5130 GCA_043797105.1 bacterium
TATTACCAAGTATTGTAAGAGATATTATGCCACTAATGCAACAGGAAAAAGCATTACAAGTAAATATATTGTGAATCATTACAGAGTCAGGTGGGATATTGAGGTATTATTCAGGGTATTAAAGCAGTTATGCCATTTACATGACTGCCAAAGCAAGCGGACATTAACTCAAAGATACTATGTATTTATGTGCATTCAAACATTCATAAAACTTCAGTACCAAAAAGAAAAATCGGTTTATCATGCTAAAAAAATTTTTCAACAAAAAAACTTAAGGATTAAAATCAATGGCGACAAGGCTTTATGTCAACTCGCTGCATAATCCCTGTCCTTGATAGGAATCCCTTTTTTCCAGTTCTTTATCAATTTGATTTAGTATTTTAAATTTTTCAGAAAGCCATTCTGGAGCAATTAAAATTTCTTTTAATCCATTGCCTGCAAGTCTGTGAATAATAACTTCCGGCGGTAAATTTTCAAGAAAATCACAGACTATATCAACATACTCATTAGCTGAAAATAATTTAATCTCATTTTTATAAAACATTTCTTCAAGTTTTGTTCCCTTTAAAACACACAAAAGATGAATTTTTATGCCGTTTATTCCAAGATCAGCAAGAACTTTCGCTGTTGTTAAAATATCTTCTCTGGATTCTCCGGGAAGACCAATAATTACATGAACACAAATATTAATATTTTTATTCTGTGTCATTTTAACAGCTTTAATAAAATCATCTGCTGTATGACCTCTGTTTATGAATTTTAAAGTTTTATCATGAATTGATTGTAAACCATATTCAACCCAGACATAATAATTTTGAGCATAAGAGCTTATTAAAGCTATTTTTTCAGCATCAATACAATCAGGTCTTGTTCCTATAGATAAGCCTATAATATCTTTATGAAAAAGAGCTTTATCATAAGTATTTTTTAGATAATCCAAAGAAGCATAAGTATTTGAAAAAGCCTGAAAATAAGATATGAATTTTTCAGCTTTAAAACGTTTTTTTAATCTTTCCATACTGATTTCAAGCTGTTTTTCAATAGATAAAAGATTATTATGCGCTCTTGAAAAAGAACCGCCTGTATCACAAAAAATACACCCATCAAAAGATAAGGAACCATCCCTGTTTGGACAGCTAAAACCTACATCCAGAGTTATTTTATAGACTTTACAGCCAAAATTTTTTTCAAGATGCTGACTATATTGATTATATCTTTTTTTCACCTTAATTAAGGAGAATCACCATTAGTAATTTGTTCGTCTATTTTTTCATTACTTTCCTGTAAAGGATATACATAATGTTCGCCGCATCCTGGACAAACTACTTCCTGTGTTTGTCCTTCCTTTACTTTAGCCACTTCAAATAACTTTCTGCATCCGGATTGAATACATCTAATTGCTAAAACTGTTCTTATAATTCTTGCCATAAATTAAAATCCCTTCCTTCTCAAGGCTATTAAATTCTAAATAAAATTAAACATAGATATTAGTTTTTAAATTTTCAACTTGTCATTCTGAGGAGCGAAGCGACGTGAGAATCTATCTAATTTGGCTTGTATAAACAATTGAAAGATGGACAGATCCTTACGCTACGGCTTTGCCTTCGCTCAGGATGACAAAACGAAGATTTTATTAAATTATATCAGAATTTATACTAAAATATACTTCTTTTAATCTTTTTTTACTCACATGAGTATAAAGCTGTGTAGTTGATACATCATTATGCCCCAGAAGCTCCTGAACAACCCTGAGATCAGCGCCATTTTCAAGCAAATGAGTAGCAAAACTGTGTCTTACTGTATGAGGAGTTATATGTTTATTTACAAGTCTGCCAAGATTTTTTATTAAACTGTAAACTTCCTGTCTTGAAATTCTTTTTCCGTCTTTTCCAATAAATATAGCAGAATTTTTAGGAAAATTTTCATAATAAATATATTTTTCTTTTAAATATATTTTTATAGCCTGTTTAGCTTCTTCTCCAATTGGCACAAGTCTTTCTTTTGAACCTTTACCAAAACATCTTACATAATCCTGATCGAAATTTATATTTGAAAAATTTAAACTGACCAGTTCTGAAACTCTTAATCCTGATGCGTATAACAGTTCAAAGACAGCTCTTTCAAGGTTTGTAAGTTTTTGAGATAAAATAAAATCAATCTCATTTATACTTAGTATTTTTGGCAAATATCTGCTGAGTTTTGGTTGTTCAAGGCTTACTGTCGGATCGTGATTAATTAATTCATTAATCATCATCCACTTGAACCAGCCTCTTAAAGAGCCTATTTTTCTATTTATGCTTGTAGGAATATAATTAAGATTTCTCATTTCTCTAATAAAAGAATTAATAATTGATCGAGTTATATTATCAAAATTTTCTATAGAATTTTTTTCAAGAAACTCTATAAAAGAAGTCAAATCTCTCCTATAAGCCAGCTCTGTGTTATTTGACAGACCTCTTTCAACTGATAAATATTCAATATATTCAGATAAATATTCAAAATAATTATTTTGAGTTTTCATAAGAAAATTTTAAACCTGCTTCTAAAATAGGTAAAGTTTGTTAAGTTTATATACAAGTTCTAAAGTTGGGTATATTATAATTTTTATAATGAGTGAGAATAAAAAATTTAAAGAAAGAATCTAATATGTTAGATATAAAAATTATTAGAGAAAATCCCGATAAAATTAATGAACTTTTAAAAACACGTAATCCTGAACTTTCTATTAACAAAATAATTGATATAGATAAACAAAGAAGAGAAATTCAGACTAAAGCTGATAATTTAAGAGCTGATAAAAAAAAATTTTCTCAGGAAATAGGAAAATTAAAAAAAGAAAATAAAGAAGATACAAATCAACTTCAGGATAAAGTTAAAAAAATAAATGAAGAAATTCAACAGTTTGAAATTTTGGAAACAGAATTAAATGAATCTCAAAAAAATGAACTTTTAAATGTCCCTAATATTCCAAGTGAAGAAACACCAATAGGTTTAAGTGAAACTGAAAATATTGTTATAAAAACAGTTGGACAAATTCCAAAATTATCTTTTAAAATTAAACCTCATTGGGAAATAGGAACTGAACTTGGGATTCTTGATTTTGAACGGGGCGTAAAAATAGCAGAATCAAGATTTACAATATACAAAGGAGCAGGCGCAAGGCTCGAAAGAGCTATTATAAACTTTTTCCTTGATATTCATACAAAAGAACACGGATATACAGAAATATTGCCTCCTTTTCTTGTAAATGCCTCTTCAATGACTGGAACAGGTCAGCTTCCAAAATTTAAAGAAGATATGTATAAATGTGAAGATGAAAATCTTTATCTTATTCCAACTGCTGAAGTTCCTCTTACAAATATTTATACAAATGAAATACTAAAAGAAGAAGACCTGCCTGTTTATATGGCAGCTTATACTCCATGCTTTAGAAGAGAAGCCGGATCAGCAGGTAAAGACACCAGAGGACTTATAAGACAGCATCAGTTTAATAAAGTCGAGCTGGTAAAACTTTGCGCTCCTGAAACAAGCAAAGAAGAACATGAAAAATTAACCAAAGACGCAGAAAGAATGCTGGAATTATTGGAAATACCATATAGAACAATTCAGCTTTGCACAGGGGATCTTGGCTTTAGCGCTCAAAAATGCTATGATATAGAGGTTTGGATGCCATCATCAGAAATTTACAGAGAAATTTCAAGCTGTAGTAATTTTGGTGATTATCAGGCAAGAAGAGCTAATTTGAAATACAGATCAAAAATATCAAATAAAACAGAATTTTTGCATACAATAAATGGATCAGGTCTTGCAGTAGGCAGAACTTTTGCAGCAATTCTTGAAAATTATCAACAGGAAGATGGTTCTATAAAAATACCAAAAATTTTACAATTATATTTCGACAGTGAGTTTATTAAATAATAAATTTTATTTTTGAGGAAAATAATTTATGAGCATTGAAACAAATAATAATCAACTTTTTGATATTAAAGCATTTTTAAAACTTTCGGTTAATCAGGGTGTTTCTGATATTCATTTAAGAACTAATACACATCCTATGGTAAGAAAAGACGGATTAATACTAAAATCCAAATTACCTGCATTAACACCTGAAGATATGAACCAAATAGTTAAAGATATTGTGCCTAAAGATATGCAGGAAAAAGTATGCGCAAGTCATGATATGGACTTTTCCATAGAAATACCGGGTGTAGCAAGATTTAGAGCTAATTTGCTTCATGATTTGGGAAATATTGGTTTTGTATTAAGAACAATACCTCTTAATACTCCGGCTATTGATACACTTTATTTGCCGCCTGTATTAAAAGAGTTTACAGGTCTTCATAATGGTCTTGTTTTAGTAACAGGTCCTACCGGTAGCGGCAAATCCACAACACTTGCTTCAATGCTTGATTATCTAAATCAAACTTATCAAAAACATATTATTACCCTTGAAGATCCTATAGAATTTATGCACACAAATAAAAAATGCGTATTTACTCAAAGACAGCTTGGAATAGACACGGATACTTTTCCAAACGGTTTAAAATATGCTTTAAGACAAGACCCTGACGTTATATTAATAGGTGAAATGAGAGATAGAGAAACAATTACAAGCGCTTTGAAAGCAGCAGAAACAGGACATTTAGTATTTTCTACTCTTCATACCACTGATGCGGTTCAAACAATAAACAGAATAATTAATGCTTTTGAACCGCACGAAAGAGAAGCTGTAAGACTACAAATAGCTGCTACTTTACATGGCACGATTGCTCAAAAACTTGTTAAACGAGCTGACGGAAAAGGAAGAGTTCCTGCTACAGAAATTTTGGTTGTGACTCCCGCAGCAAGAGACTATATTTCAAGAGATGAAATTGATAATATTTATGAACTTGTTAAAACAGGTGGTCATAATGGTATGATGAGTATGGATGTATCACTATTTAAGCTGGCAAAAGCTCAATTAATTACTGAAGAAGCTGCTGTTCAGACATCCAATACTCCAAATGAATTACAGCAAATGTTTAGAGGGGCATTTGTCGGCGGTATGGATTAATAAATTTTTATTTTAAGATTATTGACTTGTTCTTATTTATATAATAATTTAAAATTATTAATTAATTATAATGATAA
>JAZDPZ010000006.1:0-19887 GCA_043797105.1 bacterium
TTAATTATCTTTTAACTACACATTCTGAATTTTAACCATATTTTTTAAATTTTATAATTTTAATTTTGTTAAAATTTCTAAATTATTATTTTGGGCTTTTTAGTCAAAATTTACAAGCCTTTACATAAATTGCTTTATAAGTCAAGATTAATTCAAAAAGATATTTTAAATTTATAATTATTTTAGTATTTTTTATGGACTTTTAATTTTAACTGTGATAATTTTCAAATTAAGTTTAATTATTTTAGACTTAATTATATGTTGTGATACGTGTTAATTTTTTAAGAAGGAAGAGGATAACTATGGAAAAACAATATCTTATAGTTGCAGAACAATTATCATTTAGAAACAATAAGCTAACTGCCATTAATATTTGGGATCAGTTTACAGCTTTACATTTACCCGCAAAATTTAATTTTGATCTGGTATTCATTTGTGGACCAGGATGGCAGCCAGGAGAATATAATTTAACTTTCAAAGTTAAATCAGAAGCTTCTGAAATATTTGACCTTGGCTCTATTAACGTAAACATTGCAAATGATAAATCAGTATTTAATGCTATTGCATCAAATCTAAATTTTGTAATTGAAAAGAATGCCGGAAATGTTACCTTTATTGTTGACAGAAACGGCGAAGAAGTTTTCTCAAGAGAATACCCTGTTAATTACCTTCTTGATATTAAAAGAAAAGCAGAAGTAGCAGCCGTATAAAATAATGGCACGAGAAAATTTAATAAGGAGTTTTTCAATGAATAAAATTAAAAATATTTCTTTTGTTCTTGCAATAACTGGTTCTTTAATGCTTTCAAACCTTGGAGCATTTGCCCAACAAGTTGGGGTTGTTGATGTAAAAAAAGTCGTAAATAGTTATGATAAAGCTCAAACAGCTCTTTCTAACCTGAAGGCAAATGAAGCTGAATTACAAAGTCTGCTTAAAGAAGCAAAAGATAATATAAAATCAGCTAAAACAGAGACTGAAAAAAAGAGTTTAGAAAGTAAATATAATTCTGAACTTCAAGAAAAGAAAAATAAGTATGCGCAAGAATATGCTGATGAATGGAAAGTTGTTCAAAGCAGTGTTATTGATGCAGTAAAAACCAGCGCGCAAAAAAAACGTGTACAGGTTGTAATTAAAAAAGATGGCACTCTTTTTGGAGGAGATGATTTAACAAGCGATGTTATTTCAATATTAAATCCCAAAAAATAATAAAAATTTTTAAAAATTGGAAATTTTCCGAATTAAAGCCTGTTTTTTAATACAAATAGGCTTTAATTAATAACAAGTTATATGAGGTTTTTTCATCAATGAAAATGTCTAAAATGTTTATAAACACACTTAGAAAAAATCCTGCGGATGCAGAAGTTGTAAGTCATCAACTACTTGTAAGAGCCGGTTATATAAGAAGATTAACAAGCGGAGTTTATTCTTTTCTGCCGCTTATGTTGAGAGTGCTTAAAAAAATCGAAAATATAGTAAGAAAAGAAATGGATAATTCCGGAGCGCAGGAATTATTACTGCCAATCTTACAACCAAAGGAATTATGGCAGGAATCCAACAGATGGGGTATTTATGGAAAGGAATTAATGAGATTTCCTGACAGGCATACTAGAATGCTTGTGCTTGGACCAACTCATGAAGAAGTTATTACTTCTCTTGCAAGAAGCGAAATAAGTTCATACAAACAGCTTCCTGTTAATCTTTATCAGATTCAAAGCAAGTTTAGAGATGAAATCAGACCCCGTTTTGGTCTTTTAAGGGGAAGAGAATTTATAATGAAAGATGCTTACAGTTTTGATATTGATGAAGCAGGCTTAGATGAAACTTATAATAAAATGATAAAAACATATACAAGAATATTTTTCAGATGCGGTCTGGAAACCAGAATGGTAGAAAGCGATAGTGGAGCTATTGGCGGTAATATAAGCCATGAATTTATGGTTTTAACAAAAACAAACAGCGGTGAAAATGATGTTTTATACTGTAATAATTGCAGCTACGCTGCAAATTCAAACAGAGCTGAGTCAAAATTACCTTTTGCTTTAACTGAGAGCAAATTTAGCGAACCAAAAGAGATTGATACGCCTAATATAAAAACAATAGAAGAACTGACAAAGTTTCTTGATACACCTCCTTCAACTATATGTAAAACTCTTGTTTATATTATTGATTCTGATGAAACAAAAGAAAAAACGTTGAAACCTTCTTCTTTTGTAATTGCGCTTATAAGAGGCGATCAAATCATTGAAGAAATTAAGCTTAAAAATGCTGTTGGCGCAAATGAAATCAGAATAGCAAGTGATGAAGAAATTAAAGAACTTGCAAGGATGTTTAATTTAGATACTGAAACAGGATTTATAGGACCAGCCAATATTAATATTCAGGAAAATCATATAATTGCAGACAAAAGCGTTATTGATTTAAAAAATTTTGTAATTGGCATAAATAAAACAGACAAGCATCTTATTGGAGCTAACTGGCATACAGAAGACATAAATTTACCTAAAATCATTGCAGATATTCGCCTTGCTCAGCCAGGTAATTTTTGCTCCAAGTGTGAAAATGGTAAACTTGAAATAACAAAGGGTATTGAAGTTGGTAATATATTTAAACTTGGAACAAAATACTCAGAAAAAATGAATGCCAAATTTACTGATGAAAATGGTAAGGAAAAATTTTTCATAATGGGGTGCTATGGTATTGGTATTTCAAGAACAGCTGCTGCTGCCGTTGAAAGATTTCATGACAAAGACGGCATTAAGTTTCCTATGGAAATTGCGCCTTATCATGTTGTTGTCGTTCCTGTAAATATTCAAAATAAACTACAATGGGAAACTGCTTTAGATATTTACAATGAACTAAACAAAAATCAAATAGAAGTAGTTCTGGATGATAGAGATTATAGAGCCGGAGTAAAGTTTAAAGATGCTGATTTAATTGGTTTTCCAATTAGAATTACCGTAGGAAAAACAATTGATGAAGGCTTGGTAGAAATAAAACTCCGCTCAACTAACGAACAATTCAAAATAACAAAACAGGAAGTCTTAAATAAGATAAAAGAACTGATAGTGTAAAATGAAGCTTGTAATATCAATTCCTGTGCATGAACAGCCGAAAGTAGTTATAGATCAGATTAAAAATATTCGATATTTTGCTCCTAATGCAGTTATAGTGCTTCATATCAGTAAAAATTTTAACTGGACTGAAGAAGATGAAGATAAAACTGTTTTCTCCAAACTGGATGGAGTTTTGGTTAATCCTGAACAATTACCGACTCAATGGGGAAATATAACTCAAGCTCATCATTCTAACTTTAAATATGCTCTAAAAAACTATGATTTTGACTATTTTGCCATACATGCCAGCAATGATTTGTTTGTTGCCAAAGGTGTTGAAGAATATCTAAAAGGCTATGATGCAGGAGTTCAACAATTTTCAACTGCCAGGGACATGGGATGGATACAAAGAGAAGGTGCTGATAAAGATAACAATTTATCAGAAATGATGAAATTTGTTGGTACTGATAAAATACTGGGATCACAGCCGGAAGGCACTTTTTATAAAACTGAAATCTTTAATGAAATGCTCAATATAATTGATAAATTTCAGGTTTATACTAATGTAAATTATTGTAAAGAAGAAATTTATTATCCTACTCTTGCCTCAAAAATAGCAGGAAATATCACTATTCCTTATTTATACAGCTCAGTTTGCAGAAAAGAAATCACTGAAAAAATTATTGACAACATTAGACAAAAATCTTTAGATGAACCCGAATATGAGGAAAGATACGGCATTACATACAGATTTTATGATATGAAAAATTTGTATGCTGTCAAAAGAATAAACAGAAAAATAAATGATCCTATGCGGTGTTATATTAGAGATCTGGTTTGATTTTTAATATTGTAGAAAGATTTATGGAAGGGACAAAAATTTTTGAAAAAATTGAAAATTAAAACCAAAATAAGTAAAATTATTTATAATTTAAAATTTGCTATAAAAGGATTATCAAAGGAAAGAAAAATATTTACTCATTTAACTGATGAAGAAAAGTTGATACTCTTTGAGATAGTAAAAAACTTGCATCAGAAAAATCCTGTTGCAGTTGAGATAGGTAGTTATCTTGGCGCAAGCAGTTGTTTTCTGGCAAAAGGATTAAAAAAAAGTAAAGGTAAACTCTATTGCATTGATACCTGGGAAAATCAGGCAATGACTGAAGGAGAGAAAGACACCTTTCAGGAATTTTTGAATAATACAAAAAAATACAGACTTATAATAACTCTTATTAGAGGTTATAGTTATGATGTTGTTAATGAATTTAAAAAATTAGAAGAAAAAATTGACTTTCTTTTTATCGATGGAGATCACTCCTATGAAGGGTGTAAAAAAGATTGGGATTTATATAGTTCATTTTTAGCCCAAAAAGCCGTTGTTATATTCCATGATACAGGTTGGGCTGAAGGTGTGAAAAGAGTAATTCAAGAATCTGTTATTCAGGTTGCAGATAAGATATTCGAATTTCCTAATATGCAGGGATTTAGATTAAAATAGAGATTTAGCAAGCGAATTTTTGTAGTAAACGCTCATGGGCATCATGACACAACTTTGACATCTTTTATCCTCTTATTTAAAAACCTGATTCTTTTAATTGAGTAATCCTGGAAAAAGATTCTTCTATGCGTTCTCTCTTTATTTTCCCTTCTTTAACTGCTTTAAGTACAATTTTTTTGACTTTTACGGGAATATTTATATCAGGTTTAAAATAATTAGAAAATAAAAGAATATCATTACCGGCATTTATCGCATTGATAACAGTATCTTTGAACGAATAATTGTTGCTAATGGCAGCCATTTGAAGATCATCGGTTATGATTACTCCATTATAACCCAATTTTTCTCTTAAAATCTGCTGAATATGTTTTTGTGATAAAGATGCCGGCAGTCTATCATCTATATTTCTGTTAAATATATGAGATGACATGATTGAATCAGCTTTTCCTCTTTTAATTAACTCAAAATAAGGCAATAATTCCTTATTTTGCCAGGTGTCGGTTACATCTGTAAATCCCAAATGGCTATCAGACAGAGCGCTTCCATGTCCTGGAAAATGTTTTAAAGATGTTAACACTTTTTTTTCTCTATGCGCGTCAATGAATTTTTCAGCAAACAAAACAACTTTGTTTGGATCGTTTGAAAAACTTCTTTGTTTTTTGCCTATTGCCGGAGAATCAGGATTAATATCCAGATCAACCACAGGAGCCAAATTAAAATTTATTCCAGTGTCTTTTAATGACTCTGCCATATCCAGATAAATTTGCTTTGCTTTATCAGGACTCATAGACTCTGAAATTTGCTTTGCAGACGGATAATTTTTAAACCCGTTGCTTTGATTAAGTCTTTGCACTTGTCCACCCTCCTGGTCAATGGCGATTAATAACGGATATTGTGGATTTTCAGCATTTTTAAAAGATTTAATCAAGCCTGTAATTTGTTTTTTATCTTTAATATTGTATTTTAAAATAAGTATTCCGCCTATTTCTCCTGTTTTTGCATAGTTTAGCAGTTTTGACGCTTCATAATCTTTTGATTCAGTGCCATGAAAACCCATCATAATCATCTGACTTATTTTAAAATCAAGAGGAATATTATCTGCTGCCAATGCTCTGCCAATAAAAAATATATTAAATAAAAATAAAATTAAAAAAGAACCGACTATTTTGTTTAAATTTAGATAAAAATTCATTTGTTGTTTTCCCTTTAATAAATATAATATTTGCCGTTGTTTTCTTTGATCCATGCCGGAGGATTATTAACCCAGCTTTTATAAGTTCCAAATTTGAATTTAAAAACAGGTTTGTTAAGAAATTTAACATAACTGTCAGGAATTAACCTATTTTCAAAAATAAAATCCAGCGCATTCGTAGAATAAAACTTGGGATATTTATTAATATCGATCATTGAATTATAAGAGTCAAAAAATGTCTTATCATCAATACTCATGTTTATTACAGGTGTATCAGTGCCATACATAAGCTTTATATCAGGGTCCGAATCGAGAAAAGATTTTATGTGCTTTAAATATCTTAATTGCAGCTTGTTATTTTCATCATAATGGGCTGAAACATCTGTAAATATTCTTATTTTGCCATTTTGGTTATATTTGCGGGATAAATCTGTTATTTCAGAAACACAATCTCTGGAAAACTTTTCTTTAGCTTCTTTAAGATGAATACAGTTATTATTTTGCATTTCAGAGCAGGATTTATACATAACGCAGGTTAATTCATCCTTTTTGCATTTATTAACGTAATCTGTGCCCCCAAAATGCGCAAAATTTACTCTAAGATTCGTATATTGCGCCAAAACATTTTCCCAGTTACTGACATTTGTATATCCTTTTTTTAAAACATCATCATCTTCCAAATGAATTGCCTGCATAGACTGGTATTGAGTATGAACAGTAATAGGCATATTAGCCTTATTTGCCCATTCATAAAAATCTATTAATCTTTGATTTACCAAAGGATCTTTATTTTTTGTGGGATCAGGATTAAAGCCATGAGCAGGATACATTTTAATCCCGACAAAACCCAGAGTTTCAATGGCTTCCTGACATATTTCAAGACTTGCGGGATTTAGGGGATTAAACATAACAAATGGAAAAACTTTCCATGGATAACGAGCTGCAATCATCGAATATTCACAAACTTGAAGCTCATAAGGAGTACAACCTACAGGAGTACAATCACCACTGATTACCTGTGGATCTATATAACTTAAATCAGTTTTAGACAGGCTGCCGGCTGTTTCCATATCCATCATTAAAGGAATATAAATATCATAAATTGGTTTTGAATTTTTAGGCAAATCTTTTTCGTATAAATATTCACCTTTTTGAATATAATTATCAATTATTCCCGACGCATACCAAAAATTCTTTGGATTTAATGATCTTGTCCATTTAATAAAGTTTTTCGGAGCCAGATTAACTTTGCTAAAAGCGCGATCTATAATGGACTTCCAGTAAAAATTATTGTTTGATACGGTAAGAAGTTCTTCTTTGTTATTTGGAGCCAGGAAACCTGCATAAGCAGGGATTGATTCTTTCAACATTTCCACGACATACTCTTCGGAAAGATGATTTGAATTCATAAAATGACAATGAACATTTACTACAGGCTGCATAAATCCCTCTCTTTCTTTTGTTTGTCATTCAGAGGGCGTAAGCCCGAAGAATCTCAAGGGTTGCTGATTCTGGGATTGCTTCGCTTCGCTCGCAATGACATATTTACTTAAAAAACTAATAAAGAGGTATGGTTTTAAAACCATGCCTCTTTAAAAAAATATATTATCTTAGATTGCTTCACCTCTAGCGAGGCTCGCAATGACAAATTATGTTAAAAAATTAGTATTCCATTCCTGGCATACCGCCACCTGCGCCTGCCATTGCCGAAGCTTTTTCTTCAGGAATTTCTACAATAGCAACTTCGGTTGTTAATAACATAGAAGCTATTGAAGCGGCATTTTCAAGAGCGCTTCTGGTAACCTTTGCAGGGTCAACAATACCGGCTTGAATCATATCTACAAATTTGTTGTTTTGCGCGTCAAAGCCTTGATTGTCGCTCATTTCTTTAACTTTTTCAACTATAACTTCACCATGCGCGCCTGCATTGTTAGCAATTTGTCTTAATGGAGCATCTAAAGCTCTAAGAAGAATTTCTGCGCCTGTTTTTTCATCACCTTGTATATTTTTTACTCTTTCTGCGAGTACTTTAGCAACTTTAATAAGTGTAACGCCTCCACCGGCTACAATACCTTCTTCAATAGCAGCTCTTGTAGCATTAAGGGCATCTTCAATTCTTAACTTGCGTTCTTTAAGCTCTGTTTCTGTTGCAGCGCCAACTTCTATTACAGCAACTCCACCTGCAAGTTTAGCAAGACGTTCCTGTAATTTTTCTTTGTCATAATCGCTATCAGATTCCTGTATTTGACGTTTAATCATTTTGACTCTTTCGTCAACAGTTTTCTTTGTTTCATCACCGACTACAATGGTTGTTTTATCTTTTGAAACAGTAACTCTGCGAGCTTTACCCATCATTTGAGTGGTAATATTTTCTAATTTGATGCCTAACTCTTCTGTGAATAATTCTCCGCCTGTTAAGACAGCAATATCTTCAAGCATAGCTTTTCTTCTGTCACCAAAACCAGGAGCTTTAACAGCAACTGCTCTTAAGACTTTTCTCATTGTATTTACGACTAATGTTGCAAGAGCTTCGCCTTCAACGTCTTCAGCAATGATTAAAATAGCTTTACCTTCTCTGGCAACTTGTTCAAGTACAGGCACCAGATCAGAAATAAGATTTATTTTCTTGTTTGCGCAAAGAATAAGAACATCATCAAGAACTGTTTCCATTCTTTCAGGGTCAGTTACAAAATATGGGCTAATATAACCTTTATCAAACTGCATGCCTTCAACGACTTTTAACTCGGTTCCTATGCTTTTTGATTCTTCTACTGTAATTACGCCGTCTTTACCGACTTTATCCATTGCATCAGCAATTAAATTACCAATTTCAGTGTCATTACCTGAAGAAATTGTTGCAACCTGAGCAATTGATTCTTTGGATTCAATTTTTTTAGCGCTTCTTTTAATTTCTTCAACTGCTATAGCAACAGCTTTATCAATGCCACGCTTGATTCCAATTGGATTAGCTCCGGCTGCTACATTTTTCAAACCTTCTTTTACGATAGCTTGAGCTAAAACAGCTGCTGTAGTTGTTCCATCACCGGCAACATCATTAGTTTTACTGGAAACTTCCTTAATAAGCTGAGCGCCGACATTCTCGGCATGATCGCTTACTTCTATTTCTTTTGCAATAGTTACACCGTCATTAACGATTTGAGGTGAACCAAATTTTTTCTCCAAAACAACATTACGTCCTTTTGGTCCTAAAGTAACTTTAACAGCATCAGCAACGGCATCAATACCTCTTTCCAATGCTCTGCGAGCTTCTTCATTAAACACTATTTTTTTTGCCATAATTATATTTACTCCTTAAGCTATACTAATCAATAATACCTAATACGTCTCTTTCGGATAAAATTTTATATTCCAAGTTACCGATTTTTATATCAGTACCGCCATATTTGGTAAATAAAACTTTATCGCCTACTTTTACTTCCATCTCTTCTCTTTTACCGTTTTCAAGCATTTTTCCAGGTCCTACTGCCAGGACTTCACCTTTTTGAGACTTTTCTCTAGCTGTATCAGGTATGAAAATACCACCTGAAGTTGTTTCTGTTTCTTCAATAACTTTTACAACAAGTCTGTCTGCTAAAGGTCTAATTTTTAATTGTGTTAATGTTGTCATAAGTATACACCTCCAAAAATAGTTTTTTACTTTAATCAACTCATAATACTACAAACATTTTTTACATGAATTACAATTTTAATTTAATACAATATTTCAGAAAAACAGGAAAAATTTAAGGAAAATTTAATTTTTTAATTCAAAATATAATTATTACAAAAAACTCTCACTGACTGCACTTTACCCCCCATAAAATGTTACAATTTCTTTATATATCTTGATTTCAAAGAAAAACATGATATAATTTGTTTATATAAATAATATACAAAATAAAAATCTTTACAGGAAAGAAAGATAAGGAGCTGTTTTATGAATACTTTGATGATGAAAATAATTTGGTTATTTGCCATAAAACATGTGAAAACAAAACTTTCCAAAGAAACTAATTTTTTTAGAAAAGGTTTTACACTGGCAGAAGTATTAATGACTTTAACAATTTTGGGAATTATTGCAGCTGTTTCTATGGTAGTTTTGCTTCCAAAAATTCAGGATGCTGAGAATAAGACAGCTTTTGTTTCTACCTATTCTGTCATCGATCAGGCTACTTCGCAGATTAGGGCGGATAATGGCGGAAGTTTGAAAAGTGTTTTTACGAGTAATAATATTTTAAGGGATAAATTTAAAGAGTATTTGAATACTGTAAAGTCTTGTACTCAAGGTCAGTCTTTGGGTAATTGCTGGCATAATAATGACGGTAGTTCAAAATATTTAAATGGTAATCCAATAACAAGTTATAACACTGCATCATCAGGTATTGTTTTAAATAATGGCGTTTTAGTTTATCTTACAAATAGTAATCCCAATTGTACAAGCACAACTTATTGTGGCTTAATTAGCGTAGATGTAAATGGCTGGAAAGGTCCAAATACTATGGGTAAAGATATTTATTATATCTGGATATATGAAAATAATATTAAACCTAATGATTCAAATAACTGTAATACTTCAAGTAGTGGTAATGGCTGTGCTGCAAAAGTATTAATGGGGCAAAACTATTAGGAATGATTAGAAGCCTAAAAATGTGCCTTAAGGCACACAAAAAAAAAAGGGTTAGCTTAATGCTAACCAGCTTCACAGGGAGAGTGTGTGTTGGAATAAATAATTATTAGATTATATTTTGGGTTTATACGTTATTTTGAGCGTTTTTAGGGATTTTCTAACAGCGGTTACCAATATCTGATTGATATAACACACTATCAGAGATATATTATCTATTTAAATAAAATTTCAAATTATGCTCTTAAAAGCGATAGGGCTAATTGTGGTATTTGATTTGCTTGAGACAGCACACTGGCAGAAGCTTGCTGCAATATCTGGAATTTTGTCATATTCGCAGTTTCCTTTGCTATGTCTAAGTCTCTTATCCTCGATTCTGAAGATTGAAGGTTTTCATTCATTACAGTCAAGTTTTCTAGGGCGCTTTCTAATCTGTTTTGTGTGGCGCCGATAGAGGATCTTTTGCTTAATATACAGTTAAGAGCTGTATCTATCTGATCCAGATAGCTTCTTATTTTGTCAGAAGTCCAGGCTCCTCCTAATATTGAAATAGTTAAACCTATTGATGAAACTGTAGCGCTTTCCAAAACCGAAGATATATCAATGGTATTTGTTGAGGCTGCCGAATTAGCTCCGACTTGAAGTCTGGCATTAGTAGTGCTGCCGTCAAGCAAATTAACATTGTTAAACTTTGTGGATTTTGCAATCCTGTCTATATCCAGAAGACGTGCATTAATTTCAGATAAAATAGCATTTTTTTCAATTGAACTATTAGTTTCGTTTGCTGCTTGAACACTGAGTTCTCTTATTCTTTGAATGTTTTCATTAACGACTGATAATCCGCCTTCTGCTATCTGCAAAAGATTTATACCGTCCTGAACGTTACCGATAGCTTGTTTGTTCCCTCTTATTTGACCTCTTAAGCCTTCTGAAATTGATAACCCTGCTGCATCGTCAGATGCTCTGTTAATTTTAAATCCTGAAGATAACCTCTCAATTGATTTGGTCAAATTTGATGAGTTTTTGTTTAAATTTCTCTGCGCAATCAACGATGCGATGTTGTTACTAATAACTATTGACATAACAAAACACTCCCTGTACTTTACTACTTCCTTGTAAATACAATTTTTTGCATCAAATACAAATGTAAATCGTCATTTCTAAAGAAGAATTGTAACTTACTTGCTGTAATAACAGCTTTTGTCAACTTAATAAAGTTTGTCAAAGTCTTTTCTAAATATAGATCTGACTTTTTCTCTCCTGTTTTACTTGGTTGTTTTGGGTTTTTACCCTTCTACTCTTTTTATCGGTATATTATTAAGAAACTTTAACAAAAATTCTTAATAATTTTTTATGAAAATAGCCTAAATAAGCTCCCTGTCTTTAAAACAAACTTTTTTTAAAAATTTTTTTTCTCATCTCTATAGAGGAGAAAGTATGTTTATAGTAAATTGAATAATTAAGAGAAAATCCTTACAGGATAAGGACTTTGGATATTATTCCAAAATTTAGGAAATAATATGTTTATGCCTCAATTTTTTATAAAACCTGAAAACATAATAAATAATGAAATTTTAATTACAAATTTGTCAGATATTAACCATATAGTAAATATCTTGCGGTCTAAAAAAGGTGATAAGCTTATCTTGGTTGGAGCGGAGCATACTATATATGAGACGCAAATTTCTTTAATTAAATCAAATTTAATAGAAACAAAAATTATTGATAAATATAAATCTAATAGAAAATTAAATGCAAATATTACTTTGGCGCAAAGCATTTTAAAAGCTCAAAAGCAAGATTTTGTAATACAAAAAGCCACTGAATTAGGCGTAAAGTTAATTATACCTTTTATAAGCGGAAATACAGTCGTAAAAATAAATTTAGAAAAAGATTTTATTCAAAAACTTAAAAGATGGCAGAAAATTGCTCATGAATCTTCAAAACAATGTCAAAGAGCAAATATACCGGAAATTAATTCTATTATCAGCATTAAGGAATTGGTTGAATTAAACGGCTTTGATGTTAAACTTGCCTGTGTAGAAAGAAATGCCCAACTTTCAATAAAATCATTTTTAGTTGAAAATAAACAATTTCAAGGCATGATTCCTAAAATTCTCGTCGTAACGGGTCCGGAAGGAGGATGGAAGGATGAAGAACTTGAATTATTAAAAGAAAAAGGCTTTGCGCTTGTAAGTCTCGGGAATCTTATACTTAGAGCCGAAACTGCTGCCACTGCCGCTATAGCAAATATAATTTATGAATATGAACTTTGATAATATCAAAAACATTGAAAACGAAAAAATCAACAAAATCCTGACGGGTTTATGTTCTGAAAATACAGAATTATATCTTGTTGGCGGTTATATTAGAGATTTGATCCTTGAAAAAGCTTGTTATGACAGGGATTATGTCATAAAAGGCGAAAAAGCAACAATTTTTGCTAAAAAAGTCGCTAATTCTTTAAATGGATATTATGTTTTGCTTGATGAAGAATTTGATATAGCAAGAGTAGTATTGTCTGACAAAAAATATACCCTTGATTTTGCCGGTTGTGTAAAACAAGATATTTATGAAGATCTGAAAAGAAGAGATTATACTATAAATTCAATAGCTTACAAAATAAATTGTCATGAAGCAAGATTAATAGACCCTTTTAACAGTATAGCGGATATTGAAAACAAAATTATAAAAGCAATTTCTAAAGTTAATCTTATTGATGACCCTCTAAGATTACTGCGAGCTTTCAGACAGGCAGCCCAGCTTAATTTTCGCATTGAAAAAGAAACTTTTGATTATATAAAAAATTTAAAAACTTTAATTAATCAAATTTCTGTTGAAAGAATAAATACAGAGCTAATTAAACTTTTTGAAGCAAATTATAGCGCTTTTAACCTGAATTTAATGAAAGAAACTGAAATTTTAGATGAAATTTTTCCTGAAATCTCCCCTCAAAGGAAAATTCCCCAAAATGTGTATCATCATCTTGTTCTTATAGATCATTCCATAGAAACAGTAAGACAAATCGAGATTAATATCCATAATTTGCCTGAATGGGCAATAGAACGAATAAACTCTAATTTAACACCAAATATTAAAATTATTTCATTATTAAAAATAGCCGCTTTTTTACATGATATAGGCAAACCATCAACCTGGCAAATTGATGAACTTGGACGGCACAGATTTATAAAACACGCTGATATTGGAGCAGAATTAGCTGTAGCTCTTTTAAAACGCTTAAAATTTAGTAAAAACTCAATAAAATATATAACAAAACTGATTAAATATCATCTTTATCCTTCGCAGTTATTAGGAGAAGACAAAGATATTTCAGAAAAAGCTATTCTCAGGATGTTTAGAAAAATTGAAAATGAAACACCCGAGCTTATTTTGCTTGCAATAGCAGATAGATTAAGCGCAAAAGGAGCTGAGATTACTCAGGAGATCATAGATACTAATATAAAAAAATTACACTGGCTTCTTGATAAATATAAAGAATCTCTTGAAAAAATTATATTTATTCCAAAATTGCTAAGTGGTAATGAAATTATGAAAATTTTGAATATTCCAGAGGGTCCTAAAGTTGGAAAAATAGTAAAAGCGCTAAAAGAAGCCCAAATTTCAGGAGATATAAATACAAAAGAAGAAGCTGTAGGTTTTATTGTTGATTTATACCATTAAATTTATTTCTTGCTTCTTCAATTCCCTGTGTTAAAAATGTTTCTATTCCCTCTACACATAAAAAAAATATTTTATTTAACAATTTTTTTTCTGGTTCTGTAAATTTTTCTAAAACATAAGAATGTCTTAAATTTCCACCAGGATCGGGTCCTATGCCAATTTTTAGCCTTGAAAAATCTTTAAAATTACCCAAACTGTTAATTATTGACTTTATGCCGTTATGACCTCCATGAGAGCCTGACGGTCTAAATCTTATTTTGCCTAAATTCAAATTAATATCATCAAAAACCACAAATAATTTATTTGGATCAATTTTATACCAGTTTAAAATACTTAAAACAGCCTGTCCTGATAGATTCATATAAGTAACAGGCTGTACTATAAGGATTTCTTTATTACAAATAGTTCCTTTACCTATTATAGCGTTAAATTTTGGATAAAATTTTCCGTTAATATTATATTTTATGGATAATTCATTTATTACCATAAATCCAACATTATGCCTTGTATTTTTATATTCATTACCGGGATTACCAAGACCGACAATCAATTCCATTTATAGTTTTACTCCTTTTATCCAATTAATTTTATTCGGGGTTATCTTTAAAATCTATTCTTAATGATAGTTGTATATTTTATTTTGTGTTATATTTATATTATTAATTTAATTTTATTATCAAATTCATTAAATTAGTATTTTAAATTATTTTATATTAAATGAAGAAAGGAAATTATAAAAATGACAGCTGAAGATCAAAGAACTAATGTCATATCAAGTAACAGCAGCAAAAGATTAGTTGATTTTTTAGAAAAAACAGGACTTCATAAAAAAGATTTTGCAGAAATGATTGGGGTTACTCTTTCTTATGTATACAGTCTTATTGACAGCAATATTCCATTTTCTACAAGAACAACTACTTTAGAGCGTGTTGCAGTCATAATGGACGTAAATCCTGATGAATTCCCTGAATACAAAGCTTCTGAAGAACCAAAGCTAATTGATCCTGGCGTTCAATCTTTAAAAGAAAAACAAAAACAGTTAGGTTTAACTAATGTCCAGATACTTAAACGTTTTCCAAGACAAAGAAGAGTAGAAATTGTCGACTTATGGAGAGGTTCAGAACCATTGCCATTAGATTGGAATCATTTGTCTGCTATTGCGGATGTTCTTGAAATTCCAGCAAAAGATATTTATCCTTATTGGCAGGCTCGTATGCAGCAGTATTTCATCTATGGCGGAATTGACATTATTTCTAATAATGGATTAATTAATGCTATGTTCGAAGGAGCAAAAGCATATCTAAAAATTTAATAACTTTCAGTGAAGATGTAGGGGTTTTTTACAACCCCTTTTACTGTTTTACTGTGATTAAAAAATAATAAGATTCAAATTATTATGGTATTTTTTTTATTTATCTAAAGCATTATTTTCATAATACGTGATTATCAATGATTTAAAGATAGAATTAATACCAAATTTATATACGTTTCTAAAAAATCGTCCAATTCCTTACTATGGACGATTTTGAGTTTTTTAACCTGAAGCTAAAGCTGCTAAAAGATCAGGTTGATAGGTTTGTAATACTTCTGATAACTTGTTATAATCCAGCAATACTAAAACCTGTGAAAGAAGGCTATTTGGAAGTTCATCCAGCATTTTAATAATCAACTCGGGATCAAGAGCTTTCATTCCTTCAACCAGAGAAAGCTTATGAGATCTGCCTATTGTTTCAAGAAGAGATTCTTTGGAAAATTCATTAAATAAATCATTATTATTTTCTATAAGCTTTGAAATTATAGATAATAATTCTTTATATGGAAGAGATTTTAAGCCTTCTATCAATAAATTTTGTTTAAATGCTCCAAGTTCTTTGATTAATTCTTCATTAGATTTATTTCCAACACTTTCGCCCTTTATTGATTCCAAAATCTGAGCAAGCAAATGATTAGGAAGAGTTTGTAATATTTTTGACAGGTCTCCATAATTTATTTTAGAACTGTCTAAAAATTTCATAAGTTCTTTCATTGGCAGAAGAGTTAAAACTTCGGACTTTGAAAAAACCTGCAGTAAAATTTTGACTAATTCATCCATTGGCAATTGCTGTATAAATTTTAAAAGTTTTGGCAGGGTAAAAAATTTTAATCCTATTACTAATTTATCTTTTTCTAAAAGCCGCGCTATTTGCAAAAGCTCAGAATGTTTTAACAGACTCAAAACAGCTAATCTATTATTTGGATTATGAAGTTTCAAATCTTTTAAAATTTCATTAAAATCAAGATCGCCATTGTTATTTAATTCTTTTATTTCAGGGATTTCCTCCTGGTTTTGATTTTCTGAAAGAGCCGCAATATTTAAACCGCTAAATCCGGAATTGAGCATTAACGATTGAATTAAATCAGTATCCAATGTAATCATTTGCATTTTCCTCAAGATTTAATATACCTGTATGATGTATATCGGTATTTTTTATGAATTTCTTTAGGGTTTTTAGAGTAAGTATTAAGATTTGTAATTAAAAAATAAAATTATCCAACACAAAATCAAATAATTTTGACTTAAAATGTTGTTTAATACCAAGTTGCGATCAAAAAAACTTGTCATTCAGAGGGCTTAGCCTGAAGAATCACATGGTTATTCAATTCTGAGATTGCTTCGCTTCGCTATAAGAGGGTATGTATTTGTTCTAATCAGGAGAAAAATATTATGAATTTAAAAGGAAAAGATTTTTTAACTTTGATTGATTATGATAAAGAAAGTATTTTTTATTTATTAGACCTTGCAAAAACATTAAAACAAGAAATTAAAACCCAAAAATTTTCTCAAATTCTTGAAAATAAGATTTTAGCAATGATTTTTGAAAAACCAAGTCTTAGAACCAGAATGAGTTTTGAAGCAGGTATTCAACAACTGGGAGGAAAAGCCATAGTTTTAAAAAATGATGAAATAGGTTTTAATTCAAGAGAATCCGTTGCAGATATAGCAAGAACAGTTTCAAGATATGCGGACGGAGTTATGATAAGAACATTTGCGCAAAATAATGTTGCAGAATTTGCTAAATGGGCTGACATTCCAATAATTAACGGTTTAACAGATGATTCGCATCCCTGCCAGATTCTTGCTGATTTATTAACCATAAAAGAAAAATTTGGCGATTTTAATAATATTAAACTTGCTTATGTCGGAGATGGCAATAATATTGCAAACAGCCTTCTTATAGGTTGTTCTATTGCAGGAATAAATATAACTATAGGATGTCCAAAAGATTATGAACCAAAACAAAGCTATATTGAAAAATCAAAAGAGCTTGCCTGTGAATCAGGAACTTTTGTTAAAATTGTAAATGATCCAAATATTGCCGTAGAAGAAGCAAATATTATTTATACTGATGTTTGGACAAGTATGGGACAGGAAAAAGAAAAACAGCAAAGAAAAGAGATTTTTAAATCCTATCAGGTTAATAAAGAACTTTTAAAAAGAGCTTCTAATGACGTAATAATACTTCATTGTCTGCCGGCTCACAGAGATGAAGAAATTACCAATGAAATATTTGAAAAATATGCTCAAATAATTTTTAATCAGGCAGAAAATCGTCTTCATGCCCAAAAAGCCATTATGGCTTCAATTATATAAAATATAGATATTTACTTCTGTTTAAAAAGAAAATATCTATATAATATTAGATAAACTGGTAATTAGAACTTTATTAAGAATAAATTTTCTAGAAAACTAGAAAAATTCTCGATTATTTGCTATACTAAAAAATAGTTACAAATTTATAATTTTTTGTTTAACAAACTTAATATTTTGAGGCAATGATTTAAACATTTAACTTAATTTAAAATCCTGTCATAATTTGAATTTTTGTATATTTCATAAGGATAGGTTGATTATGTTAACAAAAAATTTTTTTCATATTTTATCAGAATTATGGTATTGATAATTGAGTAATTAGTAAAAAATTATCATTTTTTAAAAGGGTAAAAATTATGTCTTCTTTACCAAATGTTGCGTATTTTTCAATGGAAATGGCTATAGATCAATCTTTAAGCACTTATGCCGGAGGCTTGGGTTTTCTTGCCGGCAGTCATATGCAGTCAGCCGGTTATTTAGGAATGCCTATGGTTGGTATAAGTATTTTATGGTCTTTTGGCTATTATGATCAAAGAATAGATAGTGAAGGTAATGTAGAACTTGCTTATGTTAAAAAACATTATGATTTTTTGACAGATACAGGCATAACAGTTGAAGTTCAAATGTTTGGACAACCTGTTAAAATTAAAGCTTACAGATTAGAGCCTGAAATTTTTGGCACAGTGCCTATTTACTTTTTAACTACTGATATTCCGGAAAATTCACCGGAAAATCGTCAAATTACACACAGATTATATGACGGCAATGAAAGAATCCGAATAGGGCAGGAAATAGTTTTAGGGATCGGCGGTGTACGAGTATTACAGGCAGCCGGTTTTAACTTTGATATTATTCATATGAATGAAGGGCATGCTTTGCCCGCAGCTTTTGAACTTTTACGTTTATTTAACGGTGATTTAAATAAAGTCAGAGAAAAAACCGTATTTACTACACATACTCCGGT
The DNA here is from genome assembly GCA_043797105.1 of bacterium. Classification (GTDB taxonomy): domain Bacteria; phylum Cyanobacteriota; class Vampirovibrionia; order Gastranaerophilales; family CAZEDP01; genus JAZDPZ01. The sequence continues at coordinate 18,647 of JAZDPZ010000006.1, forward strand.
ATCTGCCGGTAATGAAGTTCATTGGATAGATCTTTTGTATAATGCAGGATTTTTTGCGGGTATTTCTCGTGAAAAAGCCATTGAACTGGGCGGAGAAAATTTTTCTTTGACTGTTGCAGCTCTTAGAATGAGTTGTATTGCGAATGCTGTTTCACAGCTTCATGGATTGGTTGCTAGTAAAATGTGGGAATGGGTAGAAAACAGATGCCCTATAATTGCAATAACAAACGCTGTAAATCTCCATTATTGGCAGGATATTAGAATAAGACAAGCTAAAACCAATCAAGATTTACTGGCAGCTAAAACAGAAATGAAAAAAAAGCTTTTTAAATATGTGGCAGGCAGAACCGGTAAACGCTTTAATCCTGATGTGCTAACCATTACATGGGCTAGAAGATTTGCCGATTATAAAAGAGCCTGGCTTATACTTATGAATAGAGAACGCATTGTAAAGCTTTTAAATGAAAATAAAATTCAATTAATATTTTCCGGAAAGTTTCATCCAGATGATACTTTAGGACGAGATATGTTTAATAATATTCTCAGACAATCTTATGAACTTCATAATGTCGTTGTTTTGCCTAATTATGAGCTGGAACTTAGCAGTTTGTTAAAGAAAGGTACTGATGTTTGGTTAAATACACCTTTAAGACCTTTTGAAGCATCCGGCACTTCAGGAATGTCTGCTAATATGAACGGAGCTCTTCATTTATCTATTTATGACGGTTGGACAGTTGAAGGAACTTTCCATAATATAAATGGATTTACAGTCAGATATCCTGGACTTGATGATGATATAAGCTGGGAAGAACGTCATTGGAGAGATTATGAAACTTTAATGGATATAGTAGAAAATAATATTATTCCTACATATTATAACAATAAAGAAGGTTGGATAACTTTAGTGCGTCAGGCAATCAGAACAGCAGAGGCTTATTTCCATTCTGATCGTATGGTTATTGAATATTACAACAGATTATACAAACCAATTGCTCATGGCATGCCAAAAGAAAAGACAAAAGATATAATCATCTCAGAAAGTCCTAATCTAAATGCCTGGACGTATTCAAATATTAAATAAAAGGCAAATAAATATTCGACAGTTTTCTCGGAAGTTTGACACCTTAAAAACACCAAAATCGTCCATAGCAAGGAATTAGACGATTTTTTAGAAACGTAGGGGCGATGTTTTGCTTCCCTATCTATAAATTGTTTTTGCAGGTACTGCTGCTTTTACTGCC
>JAZDPZ010000007.1:0-15648 GCA_043797105.1 bacterium
CTTCAACATCTTGCAAAGATAGGCTTTGTAAGTTCAATTCGAGGACCAAAAGGCGGATTTAAAATAAAAAAAAACAGTGATGAAATTATATTAATTGATATATATGAAGCTCTTGAAGGAACATTAGACCTTGAGGATTGCACTTTTAAATGTCCTCTATGCACTGAAAAATGTATGCTACGTACGTTATTGAGATCTACAAACGATATTTTCCTGAAATTTTTCAAAGAAACTACCTTATTAGACATAATTAACTCAAATAAATAAAAATATAAAAAATTAATGTATTAAAGAAAGGAAGGTGATTTTATCCTATAGACAAATTTTTGTATCTTTGAGTTTTGTTTTTAAAAAATAAGAATACTTTAAAGAATGAAAGGATGTTTTTATGAGTACGAAAAAAGTATTATTTATCATATCAATTATCTTTCAAATTACTGTGTTATGTATGTTGTTTTTTAGTATTTCAGCTTCTCTTATATCGATTCCTGTTATCGCAAATATCCTGTTAATTTTATTTTTATTTGTTAAAAAATCAGAAAATGAATTAAATGCTTTTTTACCGGAAATTAACAAATTATTGGAGCTAAAAGGAAATTTTAATATTAAATTTGGAGCTAAAATCTTTCAAAATTTCTTTGCAAAATTAGAAGAATCTTTTAAAAAATGTCATTCAATAACAACTGATTTAACTGAAAAGATATTTACCGTCCTAGATCAGGGACTTGTTATAAAAGATCACTCTACAAAAGGGATAGAAGAATGTAAAAGTATTAAAAATGCTATTGAAACAGCGAGTGAGCAGCAAGAAAATATTTTAAGTACGATAGAAGAACTTACGGCAGCTATTAGTGAGACTGCAGAAGTTACAGCAAAAGACAATAAAAGATGTATAGAGCTTTCTGAATTAACCCAAAAAACGTCTGAATTTACAACAGAAGGGCAAAAACAGGCAGGTGTTGTTAAAAATAGTTTTCAAAATCTCAAGGATTCTTCAAAAGAATTGGATGAGCAGATGAAAGTATTGCAAAAAGGCTCTCAGTCCATTGAGAATATTATTGACGCTATTAAAAACATAGCTTCCCAGACAAATTTATTGGCTCTTAATGCAGCGATAGAAGCAGCAAGAGCAGGAGAACACGGAAAAGGTTTTGCAGTTGTAGCGGAAGAAGTTAAAAAATTAGCTACACAAACCAGTAACTCAACAGAATTAGTCAAAAAAGAAATAGACAATATTCAAAAAATAACTAAATTAACTCTGAATGCTTCTTCTAATACTATAGATTCTTTACAGAAAAGCGAACAGCAATTTAATTTATTAGATAAAAATCTTTTTCAAATTATTGCACAGGTAAAAGATATGGTTACGATCATTCAAGAAGTTACGGACAATTTTCAGGAAACTTCCGCAAGAACCCAACAAATGAGTGGCGCAATGCAAAATGTTAGTCACTCAGTGAGCGAAATTACAAATAAATTAACCGGTATTGACGGTGAAGTAGATGAATTTTTAAATCAGCAAAATAAATTATTAAATTTATCAAAAGTATTAATAAATTTTGCTTCAACTTTGGATTCAATGGAAAAAAGATATTTCCTGGAATTAAGGCTGGAAGATCATAAAAATTGGGTTAAAACTCTAGAAAAAGCTATTGAATCAAAAAATCCTAATATTCAGTTAATATTAGATCATAAATTATGTAAATTTGGTAAATGGTATTTTAACTATGCTCCATCCATAGAAGAAAGACAAATTTTTGAAAGTATTGACAGACCTCACCAATTAATTCACTTAACAGGTAAAAAAATTATTGATGCAATAAGAAAAAATAACTTTTATGAAGCACAAAACATATTTAAAAATGAAACATTAAAATTAATGAATGAAATAGAAAGTCTTTTTGAAAATTATAAATTATCTTTAGCTAAAAATATATAAAATATATATTAAATTCTTTCCTTTCATAAACTATCTAAACAGGCAATGGTTTTTAAAAAAATAATAATTTACAATTTAAAACAATGGAAGGAACCGAAATTCAAAAGTAGGTTCCTTCCAGGCTTTTTTAGGCATCTTGCATTTTTTTAAATTTTTCAAATAAATCAGGTCTTTTTTCAATTGTTCTGATAATAGCCTGTTCCTGTCTCCATTTGGCAATTTTTTTATGATTGCCTGAAAGCAGAACTTCCGGAACTTTCATGCCCCTAAATTCAGGTGGTCTTGTATATTGGGGATATTCCAGCAAACCTGAAGAAAAACTGTCATTAAGAGCTGATTCCTCTTTTCCAAGCGCTCCCGGTAAAAGTCTTGTTACAGAATCTACCATACAAAGCGCCGCTAATTCACCCCCTGTCAGGACAAAATCTCCTATTGAGATTTCAATTAAATCTAATCCTTGTCTTATTCTTTCATCAAATCCTTCATAATGCCCACAAAGCATTATCAATTGATTTTTAAGACTAAATTCATGAGCCATATCCTTATTAAAAGTTCTTCCTTGAGGTGTCAGAAGTATGACAAGAGAATTTGATTGTTTTTCTACAGATTCCAAAGCAGCAAAAATAGGTTCACACATAAGAACCATACCGGCACCACCTCCATACGGAGTATCGTCAACGGTTTTATGTTTATTTTTTGTAAAATCTCTGGGATTTATAGTATTTACAGAAATAATATTCTGCTTTTTAGCTTTGCCTATGATGCTTAAAGAGCAATAAGTTTTTATTATATCAGGAAACAGGGTTATTATATCAAATTTCATTTTTCATTCAAATTCTATTCAAACAAGCCCGGTATATCTTTAATAATAATTTTATTTTCTTCCAGGCTAACTTCAGGAACCAAATCTCTAACAAAAGGCACAAGGTATTCCTGATTTTCAGAATTTTTGACAGCTAACAAGTCTTCTATACCTGTATTTATAATAGCTGAAATTTTTCCTAAATATTTCCCATCTGAATCAAAAGTATTCAAACCAACTAAATCGTCAATATAAAATTCATCTTCCTCAAGATCATTATTAATTTTATTCTTTGGTATTTTTAGGCAGGCTCCTTTTAATTTTGCTGCTTCGTTAACTGAAGAAATTTCTTTAAATTTTATAAATGCAAATTTTTTATGAAAACGAATAGATTCCAGATTAAGAAAAATAATTTCTGAATCTTTTAAAACATGAAATTCTGTTATTTGGGTTAGTTGATTTTCTTTACCTACAGTATATCCAACTTTAACCTCTCCTGACATTCCGTGAAAATTCAAAATTTTGCCTACAGATAACAGTTTTTCCAATTTATTCTCCGGTAATTATATACTAAAAATCATAATGAATTTGGGATTGAAAGGGCTTTGCCCTTTCTACCATTACGGGTGGTGGGTGGGTTTAAGATTTTAACAGTTTATTTCCTGAATAATACCATCTTTAACCAAAATTTCCGCTTCTTTGAACTTTTCGTAAATATTTTCTCCGATTTTAAGCTGCACATAATTTTCTAAACTTCCGGTTATAACAATATTATCAAATGCTAAATGATTAATATTTTCTCTCTGAGCATATAATTCCTGCTTTAAAACAGCCATTTGTTGTAACCTATTAGCAATTTCTGTTAATGCCTGCTGGATTTGTCGGGAATTTTCATCTCCATAAATTGAAGTATAATTTGCAGCCTGATCCTGAATTTGTTTGTTTTGCAATTCAAGCTGCATAATCTGACTTTCGAGCAAGTGCATTTCTTTGTTTATTTCTTCTGTAGCCTGTTTTTTAAATAAATCAGTCACTACTGTTTTTATTGTAACAGGTCTTTTAACTTTTATTGATTTTTCCATATCCATATCTAAATTCCTTCACTATATCTGTATTTTGTCATCCTGGGCGTAGCGAAGGATCGCAAGAACTATTATGAGATTCTTCAGTGCAAATGAGGACAGCACTGCCTGCTTCGCTAGCTTCGCTCCTTCAGAATGACGGTCCCGATTATTAATAAAAAAATAGTACTCTATTTACTTTATTTACTTTAAAATCAAATGTATTAAGATAAATTATAAAAAAGATAAAATAAAAGTAAACTCCCAAATATCTAAATACGATAACTATTTTTATTACTTATAACATCGAGAAAAAGCTGGTTTGTCTGAGAAAATGATTAGATTAGAAAATGTATATAAAGCCTTTAAAAATTATTATGTGCTAAGAAATATTAATGCGCATATTTTAAAAGGTGAAATTATTGCTATTATAGGACCTTCCGGATGCGGGAAAAGCACTTTTCTAAAGTGTATTAACGGGCTTACACCTGTTTCCAAAGGAAAAATATTTATTGATAATGTTGATATTACTGATTCCAGTGTTAATCTTAATAAAATAAGAACTGAAGTAGGCATAGTTTTTCAACAGTTTAATCTTTTTCCTAATATGACAGTTATGGAAAATATAATGCTAGCCCCCATTAAAGTAAAAAAAATGACAAGAAACGAAGCTAGCATTATGGCTTTACAGCTTCTTGAAAAAGTTGGCATACTTGATAAACTGGATAAATATCCTGAAGAATTATCAGGAGGACAGGCTCAAAGAGTGGCAATCGCAAGAAGTCTTGCTATGCAGCCGAAAGTTATGCTGTTTGATGAACCAACCAGCGCTCTTGACCCTCAAATGACCAACGAAGTTTTGGATGTAATGAAAAAATTAGCAAAAGACGGTATGACAATGGTTGTGGTTACTCATGAGATGAGTTTTGCAAGAGAAGTTGCAAATAAAATTATTTTCCTGTCAAGAGGCAGAATTATTGAGGAAGGGTCTCCTGACAAAATATTTCAGAACCCAACCAGTAATATTACACGCGCATTTTTAAGAAGCGTTCTAAAGTTGGAAGTGTAAAATTATGAAGCATAATCTGTTGCTATTATTTTTGATTTTTATATTTTTAGTTGGTTTAACCGCATGTAATACCCAAAAAACTAATCAGGATTTGCTTCAAAAAGTCAAAGAAAGAGGGAAAATCATAGTCGGTGTGAAGTTTGACAGTAAACCCTTTGGTTTTATAGATAAAGATCAGGAATTAAAAGGTTTTGATGTTGATTTAGTCAAAGAAATTGCTAAAAGAATTTTAGGCGACGAAAATAAAGTAGAATTTCAGCAGGTAACTTCATCAAACAGGATTTTTTCCATTACATCGGGAGCAGTAGATTTTGTAGCAGCAACTATGACTATTAATGCTAAAAGAAGTCAGATAATTGACTTTAGTTCGCCATATTATATTGCCGGTCAAGCAATTATGATTCCTAAAAATAGCGATATAAAAAGCGTAAAAAATCTTAATTATAAAAAAATTATTATAGTGCTTGGTTCTACAAGTGAGCAAAATATAAGAAGGCTTGCGCCAAAAGCAATTATAAAAGGTTTTATGACATATACCGACGCTTTTTCTGCCTTAAGATCAGGCAGAGCTGATGCTTTAACCACAGATGATACTATTATAGCAGGATTTTTGACAGATAATGCAAATTTCAAAATGCTTAATGAAAGATATACAAAAGAACCTTACGGGCTTGGATTTAAAAAAAGCGAAGATACCAAATCATTTCAAAAAGTTGTAAATAAAACTCTTGAAGGGATCAGAAAAGATGGAACTCTTGAAAAAATAAGAAAAAAATGGATGAGTAGTTTTTAATGTATGATTTTGATTTTGATTTAAACGTTATAATTGAAGCTTATCCATATATTTTGGAAGGGTTAAAAATAACTCTTTTAATTTCAGTAACAAGTTCATTTTTTGCATTTATAATTGGAGTAACCATTGCTTTTTTAAGAAATACAAATAATTCAACAGTAAAATTTTTATGCGTGGCTTATGTGGAAATTATTAGAAATACTCCTCTTTTAGTGCAAATATATCTTTGTTATAAAGGATTGCCCAATATTGGCATTAATTTACCGCCTTTATTATGTGGAATATTAACATTAAGTATCTATACAGGAACTTTTATAGCAGAAGTTTTCAGATCAGGTATAAATTCTATAGCTCATGAGCAGTATGAAGCCGCAAGAGGACTTGGATTGTCAAGACTGCAAACTTTCAGCCTGGTTGTTTTTCCTCAGGCAATAAGAATAATTATTCCGCCATTAGGGAGTCAATTTATTAATCTGCTTAAAAATTCTTCTCTTGTAAGTTTTATTGCTGTCGGAGATTTATTCTATGTTATTTATAAAGGCGCTGTGGATGATTTTAGATTTTTTGAATTTTTTTTTACAGGAGCAATTATTTATATGTGTTTAACAGGCATAATAGCTATTATTGCTAATTTACTTGAATACAAATTTAAAATACAAGGAAGGACAGTAAAAATTTAAATGAACTGGATGGATATTTTTGAAAATTTTGATTTTTTAATGAGAGGTCTTGTTGTAACTTTAAAACTTGCAAGTATATCTATTATCGGGAGTTTAATTTTAGGCACAATACTTGGAATTTTAAGATATTCCAGAATTTTCCCCTTTAATATTATTGCAACCGCTTTTGTTGAAATTACAAGAAGTATTCCTTTAATTATTTTTATTATATTTATTCATTTTGGCTTTTTACCTTATATATTTGGAACTGCTGTTTCATTTTTTCAATCGGCATGTGTTGCTTTGACAATTTTTACATCTGCTTATATAGCTGAAATAATCAGAGGTGGATTAAAATCCATAGAAAAAGGACATATTGATGCTGCTAAAAGTTTAGGACTCAATTATATGCAAAGATTAATTTATATAGTTTTGCCTCTGGCAATTAGCAGAATGACTCCAGCGCTTGTTAGCCAGTTTATATCTCTTATAAAAGATACTTCCCTGGCTTCAACAATAGGTCTTATTGAATTAACGCGGGCTGGTCAAATTGTTTATGAAAGAACATATCATGAATTTGAAATTTTAATTTTTGTAGCTTTAATATATTTTGTGGTTTGTTATAGCTTATCTAGCTTAAGCAAAAAATTAGAATCAAAACCATATATTTTTTATGAAGCTTCTAAAGTTCATAAGTTTTAGGTTTATTTTTTGTAGTTGACTAAGTATATTTATGGTAACTTGTATTATGTTAGCGATATAAATTTGGCTAAGCCGTTAAATAAAGAAAAGGAATTACTATGACTGCACAATTTGAGTTGGGTTCTAAACATATTGAGTGTAAAAAGCAAGCACAATTAGCAATTTCTGAAATAAAAACAAACAATCCAAAGGAAATTGTAAAAGAACTTTACAATAAATCTTATGGTTTTATTCCTCAAAACAGTAAAACTTATAATGATTATCTGGGCTTGGTTGTTACTTTGGAAGAATTTGCAAAAATTAGACCGGAAGCAGCTTCTATAATAATTGATCAGATTTTGGTTCAGGAATTATTGCTTAAGTACGGGATTAACAGCTCGAAAAATTCCTTTAATTCTCAAAATATATATGCTGTTCTTTGTGCAGAACCCGGAAATGCTTTAATTAGCTCTTTATTGACAAAAGCAACTAAAACTTCTCCTGGATGGAAACTTGAAGGTAAAAAATTAATAACAAAAGAACAAATAAATGCGGATAAATATATAATTTTTGCAAAAGATGAGCAGGCTAAAACAAGAGTTTTCCTAGTGTCTAAAGATGATATAAAAATTTCTGGAATTTCAAAAAATATAGCAGGTTCAAATATAGTTCTTAATCAAATAGAGCTTAATATTAAACTTTCAGAAGAGTGTAATATTGCTATTATTGAGGATAATTACGAAAATAATACGAGTATTGCCAGGACTTTAATTGCTTCGGTTGCATTAGGCGTTGCTCATAGCGCTCTTGTCGCAGGGATTAACGCTGCTAAAGAAACTAAAGGACCTGAAAATCAAACTATTTCCAATACACAGAGTATGCAGTTTACGTTGGCTGATATGTTTGCAGAGTTGGAAGCCAGCAGAATGTTGACCTATTATAGCGCGAATTTGATAGATAACAACAAATCAAATATAAAATATGCTACAATTGCTAAAGTTCAGGCAACAGACTCAGCAACAGGCATATCGGTACAAGCTTTACAATTATTAGGCAACCTTGGATATTTGGCAAATAATGATTTTGCTGGTTTTATGCAGTCAGCAATAAGCGGACAAGTTAAAGGCGGCACTAACAGAGTACAAAGAAATTTTATTTATCAATATATGTTGGCGAAAAAGTAGGATTTACTTAATAAAATGAACAGTTTAACTGAAATTTTATTTAAAGTAACAGAAAGCGAATACAGATTAACAAAAGATGATGCTATTTTGCTCTTTAATTGTAAAGATAAAAAAGAAATTCAAGCTCTTAAAGAAGCTGCTGATAAGCTTAGGTCTGAATTAACAGGAAATAAAGTCAGCTATATAATAAATCTAAATGTGAATTTTACTAATATATGCGATATTGTATGTTTGTTTTGCGGATTTAGGCGTTCAGAAACAGATAAAGACAGTTATATAATAAATCTTGATGAGTTTGAAGAAAGACTTTTTAATGCTGTTAAAGACGGGATTTCCGAAATTTGTTTACAAGGCGGACTTTATTCAAGATTAAAAATACACGGATTAAAATCAAATAGTCTTCTTGACATATATGCCGAACTTTTAAGCTGGATAAAGGACAGATATCCTGACTTGCACATACATGCCTATTCGCCGGAAGAAATAGAATTTTTATCTATTCTTAGCGGAAAGTCTATAAATTATATTTTAGAATATTTTAAAGATCTCGGATTGGATTCCATACCAGGCACAGCAGCAGAAATCCTTGTGGATGAAGTGCGTTCAGTAATTTGCCCCAAAAAATTGACAACAAACAGATGGCGAGAGATAGTTACTCTTGCTCATAAGCTTAATATTCCTACAACCGCAACTATTATGTACGGGCATGTTGAATCTAATTATCATCGAGCTAAGCATTTAGAAATCTTAAGAAATATACAGGATCAGACAAATGGTTTTACTGAATTTATCCCATTGTCTTTTATTGCTGCTAATACTCCTTTATCAAAAAAAGTTGACCCTTTGAAATCCGTTGACAGACTTAAAATGCTTGCTATAGCAAGGTTATTTTTCAAGGATTCCATTCCAAATATACAGGCAAGCTGGGTTAAGCAGGGTTTGGAAGAGACTGCTGAATCGCTAGACTGGGGCGTTAATGATGTTGGCGGGACACTGGGAGATGAAAGAATTACTTATGCGGCAGGCGGGACTTTTGGAAGGAGTATTTCAAAGGAACAGTTGATTGATTTGATTAAATCAAAAAATAAGCAGCCTGTTTTAAGAGATACTTTATATAATTATGAAAAAGAGCTTGTTTCAGCCTAAATATTAAAGAAAAATTTGTCTGATTTCGTAATAATTCTTTTACATATATTGACTTTATATAAAAATATGATATAATCTTTTATATAAATAAAAAACAAAGAAAGGAAGTAAGTAGCAATGATTTTAATAAATGCTGAAAGAAAAGGTTTTACATTAGCGGAAGTATTGTCGACTTTAGCGGTTGTAGGAGTGCTTGCTGGTATTTCTATAGGTATAATACTTCCAAAAATTCAGGATGCTCAGCACAGAACGGCTTTTAAAACAGAGTATTCTGTTCTTGCTCAGGTTACTACTCGGATTGCAGGTGATAATGGTGGGAGTTTGAAGGGGGTTTTTACTGATAATAATACTATGAAAAATAAATATAAGGAGTATTTAAATACTATTAAGTCTTGTGATGAAGATCAAACTTTGGGCAATTGCTGGCATAATAATGATGGTAGTACAAAGACGCTGAATGGTACTCCATTTACAGGTTGGAATAATACTACAGGTCTTATTTTAAATAACGGTGTCTTACTAAGATTAGGAATTAATAGTCCTAGTTGTACAGCTTTATCTGGAACCGTACTATTTTGTGGGGGTATTTATGTAGATGTTAATGGATTTAAGGGACCTAATACTGTGGGTAAAGATATATATTTTATTTACATACAAGAAAATGGCATTAACCCTAGAGGAACTAAGGATGATGGTGGTTATATAAATACCTGCACTACCTCGAATACTGGTTGGGGCTGTGCTGCAAAGGTACTCATGGGGCAAGACTATTAATCAAATCATCCTTAACCTAGCGTTTGAAAAAATAAACTCTCCAAAAAACGCATGTAAAATGCAGATTAATATGTTATAATAAATATTAAATAGGAGATAATATTTATGAGTGTCCCCAAAAATAAACTCCATGAATTAATAGATAAAGTATCTGAGAATGATACAGGCAAAGTTTTGAATTTTCTTGAAAAACTTATTGAAAGAAAAAAAGACAGATTTTATAATTTTTATTCAGAACCTTTAAAGGTTGATAAAATACATATTTATCCCAGAGATAAACTATATGAACGATAGTAGAATTTTTATAGATACAAATATTTTTGTTTATACTATTTTAAGTGATAATGACTGCGTTAAAAAAAGAAAAAAAGCAATTGATTTATGTAATTTTGGCTCCAATAAGTTCTGAAACTGTTAAAATTTGTTGGCATATAAAACTAAAATATAAATATTCATATTGGGATAGTCTAATTTTGGCGTCAGCGATAGAAAATAATTGTTCTATTTTATACACAGAAGATATGCAATATAATCAAATCATTGAAAAACAATTAAAATTAATCAATCCTTTTAAATGATGAGCAGCAAATAAAAATGTTTCTTAAATTATTAAAAATTTTATTTGTATTTTTTGTTTTTATATGCCTGTATGGCTGCGCAGCTAATATTACTCCCATAAACCAGCCTTCTGTAAAACACATAAAACAGCCAAATCAATTTAGGTATAAATATATAACTCAGGGAAATATTCCGGAAGGCAAGCTGTTATGGAAGTTTAAAACTAATGGCAGCATAAATACCTCTCCTGCTTATCATAATGACAATGTTTATATTATTTCAAAAGACGATTATTTATACTCTATAAACGTAAATAACGGTATTTTAACCTGGAAATTAAAACTAAAGCCGGATATATCACATTCTTCTCCTGAAATATTCGGAAAATATGTATGCTTTATGGATGAAGACGGTGAATTCCAAGCTGTGGATGTTAATACAGGAAAAACAATTTTTAATTATCAGGTTAACGGGTCAATAAATTCCTATCCTGAAATTCAAAATCAGAAAGCATTTTTTGGATCAAAAGATAAAAATATATATTCTCTGGATATTTTAGACGGAACTGTGGATTGGTCTTTTAAAACCGGAGGAATTATTGATTCCCCTCCGGTTATTTTAAATGAAACTGTTTATATAGGCTCTTATGACGGCAAATTATATGCTTTAAATTTAGATGACGGCAAATTACTATGGGTTTATCAAACCAAAAGTCCTGTGGCAGCTAAACCCATAATCGGCAATAATATTATTTATACAGGATCAATTGATAAAAATTTTTATGCAATTGATGCAAAAACAGGAATTTTAAAATGGAAAACTGAATTATCCGGAATTATCCCCGGCAGTGCGGCTTTTGATGATGAAAAAGTTTTTATTGGAGACGGAAAAGGATTTTTTTATGCGCTAAATGCTGCTAATGGCTCTATAATATGGCAGAATAAAACTTTAGGCGCTATTTTGGCATCTCCTGCAATAGTAAATGATATTATTTATGTTCCCTCCGGAGATGGCTGTTTATATGCTTTTAATCCTCCTGACGGCAAGACTTTGTGGAAATTCTGCACTTTTGGACCGATTTTTTCTTCTCCTATAATTGATAAAGGTATAATATTTTTTGGATCAGAGGATGGATATATATATGCGCTCAGATGAAATCGCCATTATTATTCCGGCAAGACTGGGATCAACAAGATTACCCGGAAAACCCTTAATAAAAATTAATGGAAAACCTCTAATACAGTGGGTTTATGAAAAAGCTATTCAGTCTGAATTAGTAACTAACGTAATTGTTGCTACAGATGATAATGATATTTTTAATACTGTTAAAGAATTTGGCGGCAAGGTTGAAATGACTTCCCCTCTTCATAAGAGCGGCAGCGATAGAATTGCCGAGGTAATAAAAAATAACCCAAATATAAAAATTGCTGTAAATGTTCAGGGAGATGAACCTTTGATTGATCCTAAAAGCATAGACAAAGCAATCAGTTCCTTAATCAAGGATGAAAATGCTGATGTAGCAACTTTAGCAAGGATAATAGACAATAAAGAAGAAATTTTTAACCCTAATATTGTGAAAGTTGTTTTTGATAATTCAAATTATGCTTTATACTTTTCAAGAGCTCCGATTCCATACCATAAAAACTTGAATCAAACCGAATATTTTGCCCATATAGGGCTTTATGTATATAGAAGGGACAGCCTTCTTAAAATGACTGAACTTGAGCAAACAAGTCTTGAAAAAACAGAAAGTCTTGAACAGTTAAGACTTCTTGAAAATGGCATGAAAATTAAAGTGTTTATTGTGGATTATAAACCTATTGGTATTGATACTAAAGAAGATTTAAACAATTTTCAAAATTTTATAACGAACTGAGAAATTCAGAAGAAGAGACTGATTTAATATTAAAGGCTGTTATCTATTGATAAAACGCAAGTTTGACAATAACCTTTAAACAGTTTATTACTGTTTTAGAAAAATTATTTAAGCTCCCTAAAATAAGGATTAATTCTTGTTAATATTTTTACTCAAACAAAGAACTTACTGATTCATCTTTATGAATTCTTTCAATAGCTTCACCCAACAAGCTTGCTATGCTTAGCTGAATTATTTTTTCCGGAGTGTTTGGTTTTAAAGGTATAGTGTTGGTTACAATAACCTCTTTTATAGGAGAATTTTCAAGTCTTTCAAGCGCTGGTCCGCTAAATATAGGATGCGCTGAACAGGCATAAACTTCTACTGCTCCTTCTTTTATCAAAAGTTTTGAAGCTTCTGTAATTGTGCCTGCTGTATCAATCATATCATCAAATAAAATTGCGCTTTTACCTTTGACATCTCCTATCACATTTTCAACTTCAGCAACATTATGAGCTTTTCGTCTTTTATCAATAATGGCTATCGGACAATTAAGCTTTTTGGCAAAAATCCTGGTTCTTTCTACTCCACCGGCATCAGGACTTACTGCTACAATATTAGAAAGAAATTTTTTATTCTTGATATATTTAATTAAAATCGGAGTTGCATATATATGATCAACAAGAATATTGAAAAATCCCTGTATTTGTCCTGTATGAAAATCAAGCGCTAAAATCCTATTTGTGCCTGCAGTAGTAAGTAGGTCTGCAACAAGTTTTGCTGTTATAGCTTCTCTGCCTGCCATTTTTCTATCCTGTCTTGCGTAAGCATAATAAGGAATTACTGCTGTTATAGTCTTTGCGCTTGCTCTTTTAAAGGCATCAATCATAACAAGCAGTTCCATTAAATTTTCATTTACCGGATCACATAATGATTGAACTATAAAAACATCATCGCCTCTTATACTTTCCTGAATTTGCACATAAATTTCACCGTCACTAAAATTCTTTATCATCATAGGACCGACATTTGTGCCTAAATGCCCTGCTATTTCTTCTGCTAAAATAGGATTTGCTCTTCCTGAAAAGATTTTAATATCATGAGTTTGTTTCATTTTATTTTCTTTCTCAAGTTCGTTTATTTGTAATACCAATTTTTTATTCCTCCAAATCTTGACTTTAAAACTACTTATCTAATAATTGCTTATTTTTATTTACCCATTCTTCTATTATTTTTTGATGTTGTCTTGCAATTGCAAGAGAATTTTTAGGGACATCTTTTGTAATAACTGAACCTGCTGCTACATTTGCAGATTCTGAAATTTTAACAGGCGCTACTAACACGCAATTTGAACCTATTTTTACATTATCTTCGATTATTGTCCTATTTTTTTGTCTTGTTAATGCGTTATAGTTTGCTGTTATTGTACCTGCTCCAATATTTACGTCTTTGCCTAACTCAGCATCTCCAATATAGCTTAAATGAGCTATATTAGTCGACTCATTAATTACTGAATTTTTAATTTCCACAAAATTACCGATTCTGACATTATTACTTATTTCTACATTATCTCTAATATTAGCAAAAGGACCAACAGAACAATTTTCAGAAATTTTGGCATTTGAAATTTTGGACTGAAACATTTTTACATTATTTCCGGTTTTAACAGTTCCCTCAATAAAAACATGAGGACCTAAAATACAATTATCTCCGATAATATTTTCACCTTCAATAACACAGCCGGGATAAATTATTGTATCCTGTCCTATTTTAGTTTCAGGAGATATCCAGGTATTTTCAGGAGCAATTACAGTTACTCCGTTTTCCATTAAATTTTTTATTGTTCGCGAATTTAACAAATATGTTGCATAAGCAAGATCAGACCTTGAGTTTATCCCAAAAATCTCATCATTGTTTTTAGCGGCATATACCTGAACTTTTAATCCTTTTTCAAAAGTCCATTGAACTATATCGGTTAAATAATATTCTCCCTGTTCATTATTTTTATCCAAATCAAAGAATGCCGGAGCTATTTTTTCCCATTCAAGGCAATATACACCTGCATTTACTTCTGTTATCTGTTTTTCTTCAGGAGTTGCGTCTTTTTCTTCAACAATTTTTTCAATATTTCCGCTTAAATTTCTTATAATACGCCCATAATTTTTGGAAGATTCCATAAAAGCTGATAATACCGTTAAATCTGCCTGAGATTTTTTATGAAAATCAAGAAACTCAGCCAGCATCTCAGAAGTCAAAAGAGGGGTATCCCCACACAAAATTAAAACAGTGCCTTTAAACAGTTTTAATTTGTCATAAACTCTGAATACAGCATCACCCGTACCTAATTGAGGTTCCTGCAAAATTGGAATCACAGGACAAATGCTTTCAGAATAAAATTTATTAATAAAATTTTCAACTTCATCAGCCTGATGCCCGACAACCACAAATATTTCCGTAATGCTTCCAGTATCCAGAACCTGTTTTAAAACTCTTTCGATTATGGTTTTGCCGAGAATTTTATGCAAAACTTTAGGAATACAGGACTTCATCCTGGTTCCCTTGCCCGCAGCAAGAACAATTACTTTGAAATTATAATTTGTCATTTACCTAATTAAATAAAAAATTTTTTAAACAACTATATTTATTATTATTAAACAAAAATGATTCTTAAAGTTGATTTTTTATTAAAAAATTTTTATTTAGAAAAATTTCCGGTTTCTGAAATCATTTATGAGGCTCTGTTGTTTCTGACAAAGATTTTAAAGCTACATAAGCAACACCGATGGCTAAAAATCCGAAATGATTAAATAATTAAATTATTGACTCCTGACACAGCGCGCCGAAAAGGCGTACGCAGGATTGGTATTGCCGGGACCATTCCAACTACCGCTATTGAGGGTGTAAAGGTAGAAATTACTCCCTGTAGCATCTGCTGACCACAAATTGTACGGGTAGCAGTGACCATCGTAGGAGCCGCTACAACCAGCGTAGTAGCTGCAATACGGCGAATAACCGCTGGAATAGTCACAGAAGTCAAGAGGCAAGGCTGAGGCAGTTAGAGGACTATTACTGCCCGGCGTTGTTCTCCAGCTCTGTATCTCTCCGGTTGTGGGCAGTCTCCAGTTCT
>JAZDPZ010000008.1:0-5488 GCA_043797105.1 bacterium
TTTATTAATTTTATAATCTTGACTATGTTCAACAATTATAATTCCATTGGGTTCTGCCAAAAAATTATTATTTCTGATTTTTTCCAAAACAGGTTCAATAAGCCCTGATGCATAAGGAGGATCAATAAATATAATATCAAAAACCTGATTTTGCAGTTCTTCTAAAACCGCAAGAGCGTCTGAAAATATTAATTCATAGTTAAAATCAAAGTTTGACAGATTTTCCCGCAATATTTTAACTGCATTAGGATTTTTTTCAACAAATACAACCTGTTTTATTCCTCTGCTTAAAGCTTCAATCCCAACAATCCCGCTTCCGGCAAATAAATCAAGCATTACCATATCCGGATACAATTTATCTATAGACTGGATTATATTAAATATGCTTTGTCTGACTTTTGAAGAGGTGGGTCTTATTTCTTTTGATTTTGTTGTTTTAACTTTCCTGCCTTTTTCAGAACCACCTGTAATAATCATTAGTAGTACTCCAACGTAAACTGATAATTTCAAGAAAAGTCTAATTATCATTGACATAAGTTAGGTGGTAATACCACCTAATCATTTTTCTATAAATTCTTTTATTGCTTCGGTTTTATTGTTGTTCATACATTCTGCAATAAAATTTGTATTAAATTCTCCTTTAATAAAAAATCTGTTTTTAAGAATTTTTTGATGAAACGGGATTGTTGTTTTAATACCTGTTATTGCATATTCATCAAGAGCGCGAAGCATGCGAATCCTTGCTTCTTCTCTGTCTTTTCCCCAGCATATAAGTTTGCTTATCAATGAATCATAGTATGGAGGGATTTTATAATTGGTATATATATGGCTGTCCACTCTTACTCCGGGTCCGCCCGGAGCTATATAACCGTCAATTAAACCAGGACTTGGCATAAAATCCTTGTCAGGGTCTTCTGCATTTATACGGCATTCAATGGCATGACCTATTATTTTTATATCATCCTGAGTAAAAGATAATCTGACGCCTGAGGCAACTTTAATTTGTTCTTTCAGCAAATCAATATTGCAGACTATTTCTGTTACAGGATGTTCCACCTGAATTCTGGTATTCATTTCCATAAAATAAAAATTATTATTTGCGTCTAAAAGAAATTCAACTGTTCCTACTCCTTCATAATTAATGCTTTTTGCGGCGTTAACAGCAGCCTGTCCCATTTTTTCTCTTAATTCAGGAGTTATAACGCATGATGGAGCTTCTTCAACAAGCTTTTGATGTCTTCTTTGAATACTGCAATCTCTTTCGCCAAAATGAACCACATTTCCATACTGATCTGCAATAATTTGCACTTCAATATGACGAGGATTTTCAAGATATTTTTCTATATAAATTCCGTTATTTCCAAAGGCAATACTAGCTTCAGTCTGTGCAAGCGAAAGCATTTCCTCGATTTCAGATTCATTTCTTACTATTCGCATGCCTTTTCCACCGCCGCCGGCAGTAGCTTTAATAATTATCGGATAGCCTGTTTCATTAATCCAGGGACTTATTTTGCTTAAATCAGTAACCAGATCAGTACCGGGTATAGTAGGGACATTACCGTTTATCATGGTTTTTTTTGCAGAAGCTTTATCTCCCATAGCTCTTATATTTTCAGGGGAAGGACCTATAAATTTAATCTGGTGGTCTCTGCAAATTTCTGCAAAACCGGCGTTTTCTGCTAAAAAACCGTATCCCGGATGAATAGCATCCACACCAGACATAAGAGCAGTGCTTATAATATTTGGGACATTCAAATAGCTTCTTGCCGAAGGCGCAGGACCTATACAATACGCTTCATCTGCAAAACTCACATGCATAGAATCTTCATCTGCCTGTGAATAAACTGCTACCGTATTAATGCCTAATTCTTTGCAGGCTCTGATAATTCTGACAGCAATTTCTCCCCGATTAGCAACTAAAATTTTTCTTATCATTTACCCTACCTTAAATTTAAGGTTCAACTATTATCAAAACCTGTCCATATTCAACAGGTTGACCATCCTGCACACAAATTTCCACAACTTTGCCGGATACTTCTGATTCAATTTCATTCATAAGTTTCATAGCTTCAATAATACAAACTACCTGTCCTGTATTTACATTTTTACCGACATCTGCAAAAGGAGTGGCTCCAGGTGAAGAAGCTCTATAAAAAGTTCCAACCATTGGAGAAGTTATAGAAACTCTATTTTTCAAAGTAGCAGCAACTGTGGATTTTGAAACTTCTGCCTGTGTTGCTGAAATTTGAGGTTGAACAGTTACAGACTGCGCAGTCGGAGCAACCTGAGCTGTGATTATTTCTTTTTCTTTCTTTATAATTATGGCTTTTTCTCCCTCTTCAAGGGAAAGCTCGGTTAATTCATTTTCGCAAAGTAATTTTACTAATTTTTCAATATAATCCATTTCAATTTTCATTAGTTTTTACCTTATATAATTTTATGCTCTGTCTAAATAAGAGTTAGTTCTGGTATCAACTCTTATTTTATCCCCATTATTAACGAAAAACGGCACATTTACCACAGCTCCTGTTTCCAAAGTAGCAGGCTTTGTGCCTCCTGTAGCTGTATTACCTTTTTCGCCTGGAGGGGTGTCTGTTACTTCCAGTTCAACAAAATTTGGCAAATCAATACCGATCACACGTGTATCATGCTTTAAAATACTGATATTCATTCCTTCTTTAAGATATTTAATATTTTCACCTATTTGATCCTTAGAAAAAGAAGCCTGCTCAAAAGTCTCATTATCCATAAACACAAATTCATTTTCACTGCGATATAAAAGCTGCATTTCTCTTTTATCAAGGATAGCTCTAGGAAGCTTTTCTCCGGCTCTGAATGTTTTTTCAATTACATTGCCTGTTTCAACATTTTTTAGTTTGGTTCTTACAAATGCTGATCCCTTACCTGGTTTAACATGTTGAAATTCAACAACTGACAAAACAGAATTATCAATCTCTATAGTCATTCCTGTTTTTAAATCATTAGTAGAAATCATTTTTTTTACCTGTTCAATATTCTAAATATTAAAAAAATCGCTAATAAGTAATATAATATAAGTTGTTTGCTAAACACAAGTTTTTTTATGAATATAAACATTATTGCAGTAGGAAAAATTAAAGAAAACTTTATTAAATCAGGAATTGAAGAATTTATAAAAAGAACTCAGCCTTATTCTTCAATAAAAATTATTGAAATTGAAGCTTCTAAATATAACTGCCAAAATTGCCTGATAAATAAAAATTTAGAAATAGAAGCAAAAAAAATACTTAACCAAATTCCTGATTTTGCTTATGTAATTATTTTGGATATATATAAAAAACAGCTTGATTCAGAAGAATTTGCCTTACAAATTAAAGAAATAAATCTAAAAGGCATAAATCATCTTATTTATGTTATAGGTGGAGCTTTTGGTCTTTCTGAAAAAGTGAAACAAAGAGCTGATTTTTCTTTAAGTCTTTCAAAAATGACTTTTCCTCACCAGCTTGTCAGATTATTCCTTGTAGAGCAAATTTACAGGGCTTTTAGAATAATAAATAATGAACCTTATCATAAATAACGATTTTTTAATTTTTAAACTATTTTATTTAAAATTTTTTACAAATCTTTAATATTTTATTTAAAATTTAATTTTAATTTATGTTCTAAATAAACCTTACCAGTATTTATATAAATTTTAAAATCAAGAAAATATTTATACAAAATAAATTTTAACGATTTTATTTGTCGACAACCTAGTGAAAATACAGTTAAAAATTATTTAAAATCTCATGACATATAAATCTAGTTTTAAAAGAACCATTCTAAAAAATAGTGTGATTTAAACCGAAAATATGTGAGTTGACAGACTCAAAATCCAATGTGATAATGCGATAAATCATATTAAATTAATATCTATAAAATAAGTACAAATTATTTAAATAAAAAATTAATTCAAAGTTATTAGTATTAAAAATCTTTGAATTATTTATTTTTTAGAAAGGATTTTAAATATAAATATATATATATAAACTTTGGTTGATTAATCATCCTGTCTCGTTAGTGTTGTTATTTGTTAGGTAGAAAGGAGCAATGTATGCAATGGTTTTGTAATTTAAAAACAGCAAATAAAATTATCGGTTTAGTGGTTTTTATTGCAATTTTTATGGGCATAGTCGGTTATGTCGGTTATTATTATACTAACAAGGCAAGCAATGATATGACCGGCATGTATGAAGAGCGTCTTTTGCCAATCAAATGGTTAAACGGTGCCCGCGCTCAAAACAGATCTAATGAAGCTAATGTGTACAAAGTAATACTTGCGACCAATCCTCAGAAAAGGGAAGAATATTTAAAAGATATTAAAACACGGGACGATCAATTTAACAAATTATTGTCAGATTATGGAAAAACAAATTTAGATCCTTACGAAGTAGAAAATCTTGATCTGCTTAAAGAGCATGTAAAAGAATTTTCAGAAATACAGGATAAAGCTTTAAAATTAGCGCTCAGCGGAAAAACAAAAGAAGCTGACACATATTTCAGATCTAATGAATCAGTGTTAAAAGATCTTGCTGATTATTTAAGGAATCTTGCTGACTATAATGCAAAAAAAGCAGATGAAATTAACAAACAAAATAATAATGAAACTGCTTTTGCAATTAAATTTATCATAGCAATAATAGTTATTGCCATAGGTGTATCACTTGCATTAGGCTGGTGCATAGCCTGTATAATCGCAAAACCTCTTATCGCGGTAATGCAAAATATACAGGAAGTCGCAAAAGGCAATCTTACTGTAAAAGATTTAGAAATCAAATCAAAAGACGAAGTTGGTAATCTTGCCGTGTCTTTGAATGCTATGACAGAAAGCCTGCGTGTCCTTGTAAGACAGGTTGCGCATTCTGTTGAGGAAATATCCGCAAATTCCGAAGAAATGAGTTCTGCGTCTGAACAAACAGCACAGGGAGCTCAACAGGTAGCTAATAGTGTTTCTCAATTGGCTTCAGGTTGTCAGCAGGTTGCAAATAATGTATCTCAATTAGCTACTAATTCTCAGGAACAAGCTAAAAATGTAAGCAGCAGTTTAGAAAATGTAAATAATATAAATAAAGCTATCCAAAAAATTTCTAATGGCACTGAAAATGCTGTTAATATTTCCAATAAAACTGAACTTGATGTTAATGAAGGACGTAATCAAGCTAAAACTGCCATTAATAAAATGAATCTCATTAAAGTAAGCTCTTCTGAAACAGCTAAAACTATTAATGAACTCGGTAAATTAGGTTCTGATATTGAAGTAATAGTAGATTTAATCAAAAATATAGCTTCTCAAACTAACTTGTTAGCTCTTAATGCTGCCATAGAAGCCGCAAGAGCTGGAGAACACGGCAAAGGTTTTGCTGTTGTTGCTGAAGAAGTTAAAAAACTTGCAGGTCAGTCTGTACAGGCTACTGATAAAATAACTGCCATGATTAAAGAAATTCAAAACAAGACTAAAATAGCTGTCAGC
>JAZDPZ010000009.1:0-111602 GCA_043797105.1 bacterium
GATACCATGTATGGAGGAGTTGGCAATGATACTTATGTAGTAGACAGCGCTTATGATTCTGTAGTTGAATATGCAAATCAAGGTACTGATACAGTTCAATCAAGTGTTACATATACATTGGGAGCAAATATAGAGAATTTATTTTTAACAGGCTCAAGTAATATTAATGGCTATGGTAATGAATTAAATAATACTATAATAGGAAATTATGGTTCTAACTATCTATATGGCGGAGATGGAAATGATTGTATTTTAGGCGGCTATGGAGATGACTATATAGATGGCGGAACCGGCAATGATTATATGGACGGCGGATATGGCAATGATACTTATATAGTAGATAGTCCTTATGATACTGTAGTTGATTCATATCCTGGAGGAGTTGATACAGTCATATCAAGTGCAAGTTATTCTCTGGGAGCAAATATAGAAAATTTGACTTTAACAGGCTCAAGTAATATTAATGGCTATGGTAATGAATTAAATAATACAATAATAGGAAATAGCGGTTCTAATTATCTTTATGGCGGAGATGGCTATGATTATATTCAGGGTGGAGACGGCAATGATTATATTTTAGGCGGCTATGGAGGAGATTATCTGGATGGCGGAACAGGCAATGATTATATGGCTGGCGGAGATGGAAATGATACCTATGTAGTAGACAGTTTTTATGATTCTGTATTTGAATACGCAAATCAAGGAATTGATACAGTTATATCAAGTGTAAGTTATTCTCTTGGATCTAATCTTGAAAATCTGCTTTTAACAGGATCAAGTAATATTAACGGAACAGGCAATGAATTAAATAATAATTTAATAGGAAATTCAGGAAATAATGTACTGGATGGCGGAATCGGCAATGATTATATGGCTGGTGGTTATGGAAATGATACCTATGTAGTAGATAGTCTTTATGATTCTGTATTTGAATACGCAAATCAGGGTACTGATACTGTTAATTCAAATGTGTCCTATATACTTGGAGCAAATCTTGAAAATCTGACTTTAACCAATGATGCATTTGATTATGCGCAACTTTCATCAGGAGAAAAAGTCGTTGTATATGGTGATGCGCTTGATTGGGGAAGAGCGCTTGACTGGTGTCAGGGGGATAATGCTTATGGATTATATAGTACATGCGGACTTGTATCCTGTACAAATATTTTGTTACAAGCCGGCTTTAATATAACTGAAACCGATGTTGTAGGACATGCCCTTAGTCATGGAGAATGTAGTCCTACCGGAAGTACAACTTCAAGCCAAACAGCACAAATTTTAACTGATTATGGTATTTTATCTTATGTCGATAATGATGCCAGCTTTAGTGAACTGGCAAATGCAATAAATAATAATCATGGAGTAATTTTAGGAGTTAATGCAGAAGTCCTCTGGGGAGGATCAGTTATAAATAACTGGGCAGATCATGCTGTTACATTGACAGGATGCGCTTATGACATAAATACTTCTGCTCTTGAAGGGTTTTATATATGTGATAGCGGCAGATGCATGGAAACAGACGGCGCAAGATTTATTTCTCTGGATTTGATGAATGATGCTTTTGTTAATTTTGGAAGCACTGCTGTTATTACCGATAATTCTGTTAAAATCCAAATGGATAGTATAAATGGAACCGGTAATGCATTAAACAATATAATTACCGGAAATTCAGGCTGGAACATACTTGATGGAAATGGCGGAGTCGATACTTTGATTGGTGGAGCCGGTAATGATACTTATATTATTAATA
Source organism: bacterium (assembly GCA_043797105.1). GTDB lineage: Bacteria > Cyanobacteriota > Vampirovibrionia > Gastranaerophilales > CAZEDP01 > JAZDPZ01. The sequence continues at coordinate 1,751 of JAZDPZ010000009.1, forward strand.
ATACCACAACTACTGTGATTGAATATGCAAATCAAGGCACTGACACTGTTGAATCAAGTGTTTCATATACACTTGGATCTAATCTTGAAAGCCTGACTTTAACAGGCACAGGAAATATCAATGCAACAGGCAATGGACTTGATAATATCATAGTAGGAAACGATGGAAATAATACCCTGATTGGCGGAGCCGGAGATGACATAATAGTTGACAATCTTGGAACCAATATAATTGATGGCGGAGCTGGAGATGATTTGCTCTATGGCGGAGCTGGCAATGATACATATCAAGGATATTTATCCGCCGGCTTTGGTTCTGATATTATAAACGATCTAAGCGGGACAGATTATCTGAATATGGCAGGATTCTCTTCCTCTTCTGTTACTAACTGGCAGGGACTTGATATTGACAGCAACGGCTATATTGATACACTTTCAATAAGCTTTGTAGGTAGCGATCATATAAATATAGAAAACTACTTTGACAGCTCAAGTTCAAATGTGCATTCATGCCATGCTGGATCAGGCTATCTTGAGACTATTCATTTTAGTAATGCTAATTTCGATTTCTCAGCTGTTCAGGCAGTAGTCGCATAGAATGCAAAAATTGTTAAATTCTGACTTTGAAAAAGCTTTTTTAAGCCTTGCGCATAAAGGTGCAAGGCTTATAGTTTTAAAGGAACTGGAAAAAAAGCTTTTGTTTCAGCATTATTTTGAAGAATTTAAAATTTTTCTAAATAAAGAAGAAGCTAATCATGAAATTTTTCTTCAAAAATTTTATCAAAATTCAAAAATTAATTCTGATGAGGCTTTAGAAATTTTTCTAAAAAGAATCGGGCAAACAAAAGAAGAATTTATAGAACTGCTTGTTTATCAGGAACAGGTTAATCGATTGAAAAAAGCTGTTATTACTGTTCAGGATATTAATAATGAATTTCTTGAAGATAAATATAAAAAAGAGCTGGCTTTATTCGGTCTAATCCGTATCCCAAAAGAATCTCTCGCTAATGAGATATTTTATAGATTAAGAGATGATAAGCAGGATTTTTTTGAACTTGCAAAACAATTTTCTGTAGGCGTTGAAGCAAAATTCGGAGGAATTGTCGGACCTACACCACTAAACAGCATTAATCCCGAATTAAAAAATAAATTATTATCATTAAAAGAAGGAGAAACTAGCCAACCCTTTACGTTAGATGGTAAAATATTTATAATCACTCGATTAATCCGAATAGACAGAATTTCTTTAACTCCTCAGATTGAAGAAGATATAAAAAATGAATTATTTGAAAAATGGGTTGAACTTCAGTTAAGTATTATGCATGGAAACTAATATTTTTAAAAAAATAAAATCTCATAAATTTTTTTCTATAGGTGAATCAATCTCAGAAGATTTACTAAAATCAGATGATTTGCTTGCTGTTTTAAAAGGAAAAATAAGAGTTCTTAAGACTTCAAACTCAGGACAGGAGCAGACTGTTTTATGTCTTTTATCAGGGGATATATGGAATCCTGCTATGTATTCACTTGGATTTCTTGCTTCTGAAGATGTTGAAATATGCCAGATTCCACAAAATTTAGCAAAGGAAGAACCTTATTTAATAGAACAGTTAAATAAAACTCAGATTAAAATAAATCAGGCTCTTGAATCTTTTGATAAATTTGATGAGTCTCTTGAAAAAAATACATCAAATTATATTTATGAAGAAAATATAACTCAAGATAATACTAATAATACAGAAATTTTAAGACAAATATTTGATTTTTATAAATATTCTCAGGCAAAAAAAAATTTTTATAAAATAAACAGCTTTGATGAACTTCAAAAAAAACTGGAGACTCTAAATTTTAAGGTTAAAAAGCAATATTATAGATGGAATAAGCTTCTTAACGCAAAATTTCCGTTAGTATTAGAAGATGATAAGGGAATTTTACGCTGGATAGTTGATAAAAAAGGAAATACACTGCTTGAAGAAAGAGAAAATGAATTTATACGTTTTATTCCTGAAAATGAAGCTCTTCTAAATAAATTTAATGCTTTAACCATACTTTCAGCTCCCTGTAAAAAAGAATTTAAATTTTGTAATCCTTTTAGTACAAGCTGGTATTTAAAACTGCTCATTAATAATAAACTTTTAACAGCGCAGATGATATTTTCATCTTTTTTGGTTCAAATTTTTACATTAGGAATGCCTTTATTTTATATGGTCATATTTGACAGGGCTTTTGGGAGGCAAAATCTTTCAACGCTTGATGTAATGGCTATAGGTTTAGGAATTGTTTTAATATTTGACTTTTTTATAAAGCTTATTCGTTCATATATTTTGTCTCATTTACTTGAGTCTATTGATAAAATAAGTATTGAGACCCTGTTAAAAAGTGTTTTAACAGTTTCTTTTACAGAATTGAACAAAGAAATCGCAAGAAATTTTTCTAATAGATTCAGCGAATTGGTTAAAGTAAATCAAATTTTTATAAATACAATTATGATTTCATCTTTGGATGCAGTGTTTTCTATATTTGTAGTATTTGTTTTATTATTAATAAATTTTAAATTAGCTTTAATTTCTCTTGCTCCAATTATTCCAATTGGCATTATTACTTTTTGGTCAAGTCCAAAACAAAAGAAAAGAATTTTAAAATTTTCTCAAAGTCAAAGTCAAAACCAGCTGAAATTATCTGAAATTTTGGAAAATAATGAAACTGTACAATCAATTAATGCAAATAATCATATTTTTAAAAATTTTCTTAATAAAACAAACGAATCTTTAAAAAATAATTTTTCTGCTCGTTTTGATCAAATATACAGTGGAACTTCGCTTAGTTTTATTTCAAATGTTGGATCTTTGATTACTCTGTATGTTGGAGCTCACGAAGTTCTTGAAGGCAAAATTACTTTTGGTATTTATCTTGCTATAAATATGCTAAGCAGGAGTTATATCGGAACAATTCAAAAGCTGTTATCTTCTTTGCAGCAATTTTTTGAAGCAACAGATTCTATTCAGCAGCTTAAAAATATATTTTCAAATAAAAAAATATGTGAAGATGGAACTCAAAAAATTTTTTTAAATAAATTATCAGGTCATATAGCCTGCCATGATCTTTGTTTTCGCTATCAACAGGAATTGCCTTTAGTTCTTAATAATTTAAATCTTGAGATTAGACCCGGACAAAAAATAATTCTTACAGGAAAAAACGGTTCAGGAAAAACTACTCTTATTCGGCTGTTACAAAAGCTTTATGAACCTGCTTCAGGGTATATATGTCTTGATGGATATAATTTTACAGATATAGATACTGTTAATCTCAGAAATAATATTGGCGTGGCTCTTCAGAAACCAGGCATTTTCAGCGGCACTATCAGGGAAAATATATGTCTGGGTAATCAAAATGCCGGTCTTGAAACAATTCTTGAAGCAATTTCAATAGTTCAGTTAAATGAGCTGTTAATAAGACTGCCTAAAGGTTTGGATACAACGGTTGTTTCTATGGGAGCGAATCTTTCAGGCGGACAAATTGCTCAAATTGCGCTTGCAAGAGTTCTCTTAATGAATCCAAAAATTTTAATAATTGACGAAGCTCTTTCTGCTCTTGATTTTTCTTTACAGGCAAAAATTTTTTCTATAATTTTGGAAAAATATAAAAATAATACCTGTATTTTTGTTACAGATTATATTCCGGTTCACAAAAGAGCAGACAGGATTGTTTTCCTTCATGAAGGTCATATTGTAGAGCAAGGAACATATAATGAACTTGTAAAACTGAAAGGATATTATTATAATCTGCATTCAAACGGGTTGATCGGGGCTGGATAAAAATATGACAAATAATATTAAAAAGATTTTTCTGTTAAGTTTTTTATTTTTATTTATTTTTATTGCTGGAATTACAGGCTTGGTTTTGTGGTCATGGTACGGAAAACTCGAGGAATCAGTTCCTGGAATTGGTCGTATAATACCGGAAGAGCATTTAAAACAGGTTATGTCGCCTATTGATGGCATAGTTTCCAAAGTATATGTAAGAGAAAACCAAAAAATAAAATCAGGACAAGCGCTTGTAATATTGGATCCTGAAAACGCAGTGATCGATCAAATGGGAATATCAGAGCAACTCAGGCTTTTGCAGGAAGAAACAAATGCCATAAAATCAGCTTATTCAAATAAAAAAGAAAAAATTTCAAATGTTCAGAACGCCTGGGTTGATGCAACCCGTGAAGCTTATCAGGCACAGATGAATTTAGCTAAAATGCAGATAGATAAATCATTACATCAATATCAGGAATCTTTGGCAAATCTGAATCAAATTAGAAGTGTTCTTGACTCAAATGAAAAGCTTCTGGAACAGTATCATGCTTTGTATAATGAAGGCGGACTCCCTGAAAATGAGCTTAAAAAATTTGAACAACAGGTTTTTAATCAAAGAGGACAATATATGGCGATCCAGGAGGAAGTAAAAGCCAAAAAAATCGAACTTGAGCAAGCTCAACAACAGCCAAAAGCAATTACCGGAAACCATAATAAAGAATTATTAGGCAAATTATCCGATCAGCAAAAGAATATTGCTCAATTACGCAATGAAGTTTTGAAAAATCGTCTGAATTATAAACGTCATATAATTTATGCTCCGATTGGCGGCATAATAAATGAGCAGATTGTTTATGGACCCGGGGAAACTGTTGCTGCAGGTCAGACTTTACTTTCAATTGTGCCGGAAGACTCAGAATTAATTGCTGAAATTAAAGTCGCAAACAAGGATTTATCTTATATTAACCTGAAACAACGTGTGGCTTTAAGCCTGGATGCGTTTCCTTATCAGCATTTTGGCAAGCTTTACGGTGTGATAACTTCAATTTCTCCTTCAAGCAGGCAGGATGCGCAGAATACTCCTCCTTATTATCTTGTGCGGGTTAAACCTGACAAGGATTTTATGCAGGATAAAAATGGAGAAACTTACCCTTTACGTTCTGGTTTAACTTTAAATGCTGATTTTGTAACTCAAAAAAACAGTCTTATAAGTTTTTTGGTTGAACCTGTGCTTTATCATATAGACAGGGCTTTTAGAGATCCGACTACAAAATAAAAAAATTAGAGAGTGTTCACAATGGATAGATACAAAAAACTAAAAATTGTCATCGCGAGGGCGTTAGCCCGTGGCGATCCAAATTATAGATTTTTGGATTGCTTCGCTTCGCTCGCAATGACACTTTTGACAATAATTAAAAACAGGATTATTTTATGAAAAAAAAATTAAAAACTTTCTTTATTTTTATATTAATTATTAGTTTTGGTATTTATTTTGAAACAGCATTTCCTGTTTTGGCAAAACAAAAACAAAAGCAGGAGAAAAAACAGGAAAAAAAACAAACTGCCAAATTAAAACTCGGACTTAAAGAAGTTGTAAATTATACTGTAAATGAGAGTTTTGATATTAATATAGCAAAGACACGTATAGATCAAGCTCAAGGATATTACTACCAGTCATTTTCATCATTATTTCCTTCAATAAGCGGTCAATTTTCAGGTGAAAGATTTCAAGGAGGAGAAGTTATACTGGGATCAAAGCCGATTGATCTGGATAGAACTACATATCGTCCCGCTATTTCTACTGATTTTGAAATAAATACCGGAGGAAAACTATTTTTTGACATTAAAAGTTCTAAAAATCAACTGAAAAAAATTAAAAGCGCGCATGACAGCGCAAGCCAACAAGCGCTTTTAGATGCATGTTCAGCTTATTTTAACTGGTTAAGAGAGTATTCATCGTTAAAAGTAGTTAAAGAATCTTTAAAAGAAGCAAATGAACAGCTTAAACTTAATGAATCCAGACTAAAAACAGGTTTTGGCACAAAACTGGATGTAATGCAAACAAAATCAATGCTTTCAGAACGTAAAAATTCCATACTTGAAATACAAAGTCAAAAAAATATATCAAAAATCAATCTTGCTACTTTGTTAAATATTCCTTTTGATATAAAAATATTGCCTGAAAATCCTTATATTACACCAATAACGTTTGTTGAAGATAATTTAACATTGGAAGAACTTTTAAGAACAGCTCTGATAAACAGACCTGATTTAAAAGAGCTTACATTTTCGATAAAGCAGGCTAAAGCATTATTAAGTTCCGCTGTTGCTGATTTATTCCCGACGCTTACTCTTAATGGTTATGTTCGGGGAATCGGACCTGAGCTTGATGAGCTACAAAGCACTACTCAAGGATCATTTGGCGTTTACGTGAATCTTTTAAAAAATTTAGGGGTTAATAATGCAAGCAATATAAAAATTGCCCGTTCAAAAATCAAAGAAGCGGTTTTACAAAAAGAAAAAAAGCTGAACCAAATACACCAGTCCATTGCAGAAGTTTATTCAAACTGCAAATTATACAGGCAAAAGCTGCGGGTCAGCCTGGAAAAAATAGATTCAACACAGGAAGAATACCGTATTACTCTTGCTCGCCTAAAAACCGGTATTGGGATAAATCTTGAAGTTATAAAAGCTCAGACAGATTTAGCTGAAGCGCGTTTGGCATATCAGACCTCCGCCAGAGATTACAATATTGCTCAGTTAAAGCTGCTTTATGAGACAGGACAGCTAACTCCCGAAAAAATTTTTAAAGGCATTGAAGGCGAAAAATCGCTTTAGCGGTGCCTAAAGCACATTCTTAGGTTTCTAATCATTCCTAATAGTCTTGCCCCATGAGGACTTTTGCAGCACAGCCCCAGCCAGTATTTGAAGTGGTACAGGTATTTTCAAGAGTATCACCCTTAGTTCCCCAAGGTTTAATCCCATTTTCCTGTATCCATATAAAATAAATATCTTTACCAATAGTATTAGGACCCCTAAATCCGTTAACATCTACTGTTATAAATCCACAAAAAAGTATACTTCCAGATGAATTTGTACAATTAGAATTACTTGTGTAAAAACTAAACAAGACACCATTATTTAAAATAACACCTGAATAATTACCCCAATTTGTTTTTGGAGTACCATTCAGATATTTTGAACTTCCATCATTATTATGCCAGCAATTACCTAAAATCTGACCATAATTACAGGACTTAATAATATTTAAATACTGAGCAAATTTATCTCTAATATTAGCATTAGTAAAAACACCCTTCAAACTCCCTCCATTATCCATCATAATCTTTGTAGTAACCTGTGTAAGCTCAGAATAAATAGCAACAAAAGCTGTCTTATGCTGAGCATCCTGAATTTTTGGAAGTATTATACCCATAGAAATAGCTGCAAGCACTCCTACAACCGCTAAAGTCGACAATACTTCCGCTAGTGTAAACCCTTTTCTTTCAGATCTTTGTTTTTTATTTATATAAAAGATTATATCATATTTTTATATAAAATCAAGCTTTTATTGCAAATTTGTAACATTCTTAGGGGGTAAAATGAGCTCAGAGAAAGGGTTTTGGTGATAATTGTTCTATGGCATGTTTTTAAGATATAATAAGAAAATTGAACTTTGAGAATTTTATATAGGGTAAACTGTGCCTAAGGCACATTCTTGGGTTTCTAATCATTCCTAATAGTCTTCGCCCTTTAGGACTTTTGCAGCACAGCCCATTCCTACATCCGAACTAACACAGTTTTTAGTATCTCCGTTTATTCCCCACGGCTTAATACCATTTTCTATTATCCAAATTAAAAATATATCTTTACCAACAACATTAGGACCCTTAAATCCGTTAACATCTATGTCAATATTTCCACAAACTTGTATACTACCAGAGTACGTAGTACTTGTACAATTAGAATTACCTAACCAAAATCTTAATAATACACCATTATTTAAAATTATAGTAGGAAGAGCACCCCAACCGGTTGTTATTGGAGTACCATTCAGGTATTTTGAACTGCCATCCATATTATGCCAACAATTACCAAAAGCCTGCCCTGCATCACAAGACTTAATTGTATTCAAATACTGTTTAAATTTGTCTCGCATAACATTATGATTCGTAAAAACCCCCTTCAAGCTGTTGCCATTATCCGTCTTAATCTTTGAAGTAACTTGAGCCACATCAGAGTAAACAGTTTTAAATTTAGCTTTAAACTGGGCATCCTGAATTTTTGGAACTACAGTTACCATAATAATAGCAGCAACAACCCCCACAATCCCTAAAGACATGAGTACTTCCGCCAAAGTAAACCCTTTTCTGAAAATATTAGTTTGTTTAGCGAGTTTCATTTTTAAACTTTTTATAGCAAACACCCAGAAAATACGTGCCATTAATATGTTCATCTCAGTCTCCTTATCTTTCCTTAATAAAAACATATTATTTATATAAAAGATTATATCATATTTTTACTTAAAATCAAGTAATAAATAGATATTATTTTAAAATTTTAAAAAATAACAGTACTTGCATTAAAAGAAGGTTTAGCAGGATTTACGAACAATGTTTTTTCATTTGAATAAGTAACATATCCTGGTTTTGAGCTGGACGGTTTTTTCAGAAATTTCCTTTTTGTATATATTACCGGAACATTTAAAGAATTTTTTCCCTGACTAAAGTATGCGGCAAGATTTGCAGCTTCATAAAGAGTAGTTTCCGGTATATTTTCTTTTGCTGAGTGGGCTTTAATAAGGACATGAGCGCCTGGCATATTTTGAACATGAAGCCATATATCTTCAGATGAGGCGATTTTAGAGACCAGATAATCATTTTGCTTATCATTTTTGCCTAAATAAATTTTGTAACCATCAGAAGAAATATATTGCGTCAGATTAATCCGCTCTTTTTTAGATTTTTCCTGAGATTTAAAATATTTAGGCTTAATAAAGTCCTGACTTATTAATTCATCCTGTATTTGGTTTAAATCATCTAAAAATTTAGCTTGATCTATTGATTTTTTAGTGCTTTCAAGATAATTTATCTGGTTTTGTGTCTGCAAAATTAAATCTTTGCTTATTTTTGCAGCGTTTTTAGCTTTGTTATAAAGTTTATAATACTTTTGAGCATTCATACTTCCTGATAAAGAAGGATCAAGCTCAATTAAAATATCTTGATTATTCTCAAAAAAATTTTCAAGACTGATATATTTAGCTTCAGGCTCTATTTTATGCAGATTTGCCATTAAAATATCTGCGTATTGCCTGTATTTTTCAGCTTTTGTTCCTGATTCAAAGGCTTTTTTATATTGGATATACTTATTTTTTAGTTTTTTTAGTTCTTTTTCGATTATTACAGAAAGATTTGCCTTTAATCTTACTAATTTATTGAAATAAACCTGATAACCGAAATATAAGTCTGTCATTGAATTTACAGAATCAATTTTTTCCCATGTTATTTGATTATCCTGACCAATCAGCGAAAATAGTTTTTTATCCGCGCTTATACAGGTATTTAGATTTTCAAGCCGCAAGGTTTTTACAGTAAGCTGATATAAATCATTTATTTTATTTTCTGTAATATTACAAAGCTCAGTAGCAAGAGCAAGACTGATATAATCAAAATTTTTATTCAGCCAGATATTTATTGGCTCTGAAATAACTTTTGCAAGTCCAGCAAAATCCTGTTCTGAAATTTGTAATAAATCAATTTTTTTAGATTTTGGAGGATAAATATAAGGTAAACCGCCTGCTATTTCTCTTTCTTTACTTTTTTCAGGACCGACATTATGAGCGCAGCCTAAAATTACATTTGTATCATAGTTATAAAGCATTATATTACTGTGTTTTCCCATTAACTCAAAAGCCAGAACCAAAGACGTTTTTATACCCAACTCATTATAACCGTCAAAATATATTTCTAAAATTCTTTCATAGCTTGGTTGTTTTACAATCTGAATTTTAGAGCCTTCTATATGCTTTCTTAAAAGCATACAAAACATTGGAGGTTTTTTAGGTATCTGAATATCTCTGTATTCTTTACTTTTTTCAGTTAAAAAACAAATATGCGGATATTTTGGATTAACACATCCGTAAAGTTTATAATTTTCGCCCTGTGATCTTATTCCCAGCACAAGTTCAGATTTTGAAAGCTGCTGGACTTTCTGGATTCTTCCTGCTGTTAAAATAGGTTCAATTTCTTTTAATAATGCTTTTAGTGTTAGGGAATCAAAATTTATCATCGTAAATTACTTGAGTTGTTAAATAATTTTTTTGGTGTCATCGCGAGAAGCGAAACGTAGTGAAGCGACGTGGCGATCCATAATAGTTACTTTTTAGATTGCTTCGCCTCTATCGAGGCTCGCAATGACAGACTATGAAGGAATTTTAGACAATTAGCTATTCAAATTGAATTTAGGATAAGAACCTAAAAATCTGTAAAAATTTATAAAAGGGGTTATTCTGCCTAAAGTTTTCTGGATATTTTCGTTTTCAATATGTCCGTCAAAATCCACAAAAAAAGTATAATCTCCAAACACTTTTTTAGATGGTCTTGATTCTATATAAGATAAATTTATATTGTTTTCTTTAAAAGCCAGAAGCACATTTACTAGATTTCCGGGCTGATTACAAGTTGAGAAAGCTATAGAAGTCTTATCATTTCCGGTAATTTTCGGTATATAAGAGTCAAGACATACAAATCTTGTCTTATTATCCTTTTCGTCGTTTATTTCTTTTGCAATAACATTAAGCTTATATATCTGAGAGGCTTTGAAAGAGCCAATTGCAGCATGATTTTCAGGCAGATTTGCCAGTTGTTTTACGGCTTCTGAAGTGCTTGAAACGTTTATTAATTCTACAGATTTTGGCATATTGGAAATAAAATTCAGACATTGAGCCAAAGCCGGTGAATAAGAAAGTATTTTATCAATATCCGCAATATTTGTTGATTTGCTTATAAGACAGTGAGAAATTGGTATGATTACCTCCTGAACCATCATTACTCTTGAAGTAGTTTTAGCTAAATTGTCTATTGTTTCTCTTACTATTCCTTCAATGGAGTTTTCTAAGGGAACTACGCCGATATAATCATTATTATTATCTATTAATTCTATAACTTTTGTTATGGAAGGCTTTATTAAAGGCTGAAAACAATCATAACCCAAAATTTCCGCAGCTTTTTCTGCGGCAACTTCCGAGTAGGAACCTGCTGGTCCAAGATAAACTATGGTTTTAGAAGTTTTATTCATTTCAATATTAATTATAGAATAAAAAATTTATTCAGAATATTTTTTAGTACTCTGAGGCTGCATAGCAGCCTCAGGATATTTAGAATACTTTTCCTTCTTTGACACTGTCAGCGTTTATGGCTTTGTCAAAATTAACTAAAGCTGCGGCGCCCTTGTTCTTTTTAAGCTCTTTATCAAGAGAATCCATCAATCTTTGACTTAAACCCTCTCCTGAATCTACAGAGCCTTTTAAAAGCTTTAGTTTTTCCTTGATAGCCGGATCTGAAGCTATAGATTCAAGACCATGCCCTTCTTCAACATGAGAAATTTCATGAGCAAGAACGCCTGCTAATTCAGCTTCGTTGTCAAGAAGATTTAAAGTTCCTCTTGTAATGAGCACAAATCCTCCCGGAGCAGCAAAAGCATTAATTTCTGAAGAATCAAGAATAATAAACCTGTATTTAATATCGGTTCTTTTAGAAATTTTACTTGCTATGGTTTCACCAACACTGGTTACATATTGATTAACAAGAGGATTTTTATAATAACCATATTTTTTTATAAGCACTAATATGGACTGAAATCCTATTTCTCTTTCTTCTTCAAGCGTAAAGCCATATTTTTTGCAGATTGGATCATGTTTTTTATCTTTTGCAGAGCAGTTTAAATTAAGTAACAATCCACAAATCAAGAAAAAAGATAATAATAACTTTTTTATCATGTTTTTTACCTTTCTATATTTAAAAAACGGGTTTGGTGTAGGGGTGGCTAAGCCACATTCTCAGGCTTCTAATCCTTCCAAACGAGGAGATATGAAAGCGGTTCAGCCGCAAGGGGTGGGTTGTTACCCACTTAATTATTTATTATTTCTTAGTTTCTGTGCCTGTATTAACGTTTGTATTAATGACGTCATCATTTTTTACTTCAGGTGAATCTTTGTAAAGCTCGTTTTTCATATCTTTAAATTCGTCGGAATCAACGGATTGCAATCCGCCTGCTGTTGCTCCGCCAACTCCTGCAGTTGATTCTCCCGCATAATCTTCACCTTTTTTGCCTTTTTGTCCAAAAATTTGTTTTCTTATCCTTTGTGGTTGTTCTTTTTTAGCTATATTAGCTATTGTTTCTATATTAGCCATTGATTCTGTATCATTTTGTGAAGATGCAAATACTGATGAATTAATACTTAAACTACAAAATACAGCGGAACAAATTACGCATGAAAAAATTTTGGTTGATCTTAATTTTGACATAACTCGTCTCCTTCTTTTCTTAAACTAATTACTTCATAGATTTCTACGGCTTTGTCCTTGCCTTTTACCTTTTTACTATCCAAATAACGAACATTTACTTTGTCTTTTACCTTTTCATAAGTAAATTCGCTTATTATAATACGGGTAGAGTATTCTTTGTTTGCGCTTTCAAGTCTGGAAGCCAGATTTACTCCGTCTCCGATTATTGTATAATCTTTAATTTTGTCAGAGCCGATATTGCCTACTGTAACATCTGCTGTATTTATTCCAACTCCTATGTCAATTAATATTCTGCCTTGCTGTGTCCATTTTTCTCTAAGTTTTTCGAGTTCTTCCAGCATTTCAACTGCTGTTTTTACCGCAAGAAAAGCATGATCTTCTATTTCTACAGGAGCATTCCAAAAAGCCATTATAGCATCGCCTATGAATTTATCTAAAGTCCCTTTATTTCTGAATATTACTTCAACCATTGCCGATAAATATTCATTTAGCATAGATACTACTTCATGAGGGTCCAGATTTTCAGAAATAGTTGTAAATCCTCTAATATCTGAAAATAAAATGCTTAATACTCTTTTTGAACCGCCAAGATTTAATTTTGAGGGATCGCTCAGCACTTCTTCCATAATTTGAGGGGCAAGATAGTTGGACATAGCCTTTTTTACCTTTTGTTTGTCCTTTCCCTCAAGAATATAATATACAGCCGATGATATAGCAAAGGTCGTAATTATTGTTGTTTCTGTATAAACAATATCAATCCAGATATTATATTTTGCAAAAATAAATATAGCTAAAAACAGATATAAAAGAGCAAATATAACAGGATAAATAACTCCGGCTATTGAATTTCTGATCCCAAATACTGATAAACCGCTGAAAATACTGACTAAAATAATTATTAGACTGAATAAAGTATTATTTAATCTTAATTTTGCAAGAAAATTATAATCTAAAATACTGTCAAGAACGTTTGCATGAAGATAAACTCCCGGAATATCCTGATTAAGAGAGGTTGAAATAACATCACGAACAGTAGTTGAAGTGCTGGCTACGCCAATCAGAATAACTTTATCCCTGAAAAGATCTGTAGGATTGTATCCATCAAACTTTAACTCAAAGTCCTCAGGAAATTTTTCAACATATTCCCACAAGCTGTCAGGAATTTCTTCATTTCGCTCCTGATACATAAAAATTTCATCAAGAATCTGCTTAAGCTTTTGTATTGAAATTCCGCAGGCTTTGCTTGTTTTTTCCATTTGATCGTAGCTTTCTATAAATTTCCAGGCAGAATACTGTTCATAAGGCAATTTAAAATTTTTTCTTCCATTGTCATATCCGCCATGCCAGTTAACTACCATTCTGTCTTTTTCATCCAGAGGTATTTTTGTATAATCCAGTAAATATCCTTTATTTTTCCAGTCAGACAATTTATCTATATTTAATAAATCCATAGCTAAACCAAATGAAAGAGAAGGATAATAATCATTTTTATATTTGTACACAAGTTCCTGATATCTTGTTATCCCGTCTTCACTTTTTCCAACGTGAACAGGACCAATTTTTTTTGCAACACTGGCTAATTCATAAAAAGGTATTTCATAAGCCACTTCCTGCCCTTCAGAAACCATATTAACAGCTTCTCTTGCCGGTATATCATCTTTAACGTCAAGAGCAAATCTCTTCATAAATTTGTCTTTTGCAGTAATTTGAATATCATCCTGCAAGTTTTGGCTAATTGGTATAAATTTCCCAGCAAGATAAACATTTTTGGCGTTTTTTACCGAATTTATGAATTTTTGGTCAGATTTAGGGTGATCTTTGTCTCTATAGCTGAAAAAAATATCATAAAATATTGCTTTTGCTCCATAAAGGTTTAAAAAATCGATTATTTTGGCGTGTTCACTTCTTTTCCAGGGCCATCTTCCTATTTTTGCAACGCTAATATCATCAATGCCAAGAATTATAATTTTATTGCTTGGTTTTTGCCTGAAAGAGTTAAGATTTTGGAACCTGGCATCAAGTGTTTTTATTTCAAATTGATCTAAAAGTCCGAACTGATGAATGGCAATCATTACAAAAGCTACTATCAGCGCTATAAGTACACCAAGAGATATATTATGCTTATTAATTTTTTCTCTTAAAAATTTTTTCATAAATTCTACCTGTCATGAGTGTAATTCTGAGCATCATTTTAGCATCTTGGATAATTTATCATTCTGAGTATTCATTTTATCATCCTGAGCGCAGTGAAGGATCGCAGGAACGATTATGAGATTCTTCAGTCCGGAGAATTACAGATTATTTTTTCATTGTTGATATAATTTCCTGAAATCTGTTTCTGTAGATTTTATTTGAAGTAACACCTTTGACTTTAAGATCACTAATTTCATTTTTGATTTGCTCAAGTCTTAAAGTAGTCTTTGGATGTCGATAACTAAATACAGAGCTTACATTGGCGCCGGCTGTATCTCCTGAAGTCATTTGAGCTTTATCCTCAAGAGACTGGATACTCATTAAAAATCCTGCCAAACCTGCCGGATGATAACCTGCCTGTGATGCATCAGCAACACCTTCTGAATCAGCAGTAAATTCATTTTGTTTAGAGTTGTTAGTTATTATTGAATTAACGAACGAATCACCAAAAGAATTGTCAATTATACTGTCATCTATACCAAACACTGTCTGAGCAGCGCCGCTTCCTTCTTTTGAAACCTGATCGTTATTGTTTTGTTCTCCTTTGCTGCTGCTGTCATCGCCTTTATTATCGTTGTTATTTTCAGATTTATCGGACTTGCTACTGGAATCATCGGATTTATCTGATTTTTCAGATGATTTATCAGAGCTGTCAGATTTTTCAGATTTGCCGGAATCGTCAGATTTATTCGATTTTTCAGAACTTTCAGACTTGCCTGATTTTTCAGAATCAGCTGGTTTATCAGATTTACCTGATTTTGTATTATCTGAGGATTTTTGCGAAGTAGATTCTGATTTTTGACCTGATGAAGTGTTATCATTAGATGATGTTCTTCCGGTTGGCTGCATGCCGCTGGAATTTTCATTATTGCTTGCGCCGGAACTTCTATTTCCTGCGGGTAAATCTCCTGATGATCCAGAAGTTGAAGCAACTTTAGTTCCCTGATTATCCTGAAATTCCATATCAAATTTCAGGGCAGACTGTTGAGGAGCTTGGATTTTTGGTGTGCTTCCGGGATTATTTAAAATTCCTGTTAAATTACTTCCTGTACTTAAATTATTTTGCGAATTTTGATTTTGAGTTGGGTTTTGATTTTGATTTTGAGTTATTAAATTTGCGACTATAGCTCCTGTATTTATACTTCCGCTCCCGTCAGAGCTTTTGATATTGCCGCTGGTATCTACTACTGCATCATGATTTGTTATTACCGTGGTATTTTCTTCTTTTGGCATGTATATAATTGTTTTAGCTGCTTCTACAGTTGGCGATATGGAAGTGGATTCATACGCATGAGTATAGGTTGTGCCGTTAAACACAATTGAACTATATGCTGATCTATTTTGGGGATCGCCTATCAATAGATTTTTAGTTCCTGATCCTGCCTTAATCCTGGCTTCAGGTCCAACAGTAATATTCAAATTCCCGCTAAAAGGCGTTAACCTGTTTAAATCATCTTCTGATGGATTAAATTGATTTTGAACAGAATCATTTCCTGAAAAAGGTATGAAACCTAAGTTTATATCCGAGTTTTCAGTTTTAAGAACAGTTCCGTTATTGGCAAGATTTAAATTTTTGAAAGCCATGAATATTCTATTGAAAGCAGAAATTTTTGATCCGCCGTTGCCTGAAAAATCATGCGAATAAGAATAGAAATTATTACCGGCTGTTATATTTGTATATTTATTATTACCTGAATTTATTGAAATATTGCCATGTTTAGAAGCTAAACCAATATTATTGCCGGCAGAAATATTAACAGGCAATTCACCAAATATATTTCCTGAGCCAATAAGTAAATTATTATCTCCGACTAGTCCTATATTATTGTTTGCAGTAAGGTTTACTCCTCCTAATACAGAGATTTTTCCATTATCGCCTATAGAGCCTTTTGCTCTCATATAAATATTATTTGCGGTTAAAGAGACCGAATCATTATAAGAGCCTTGCAGATATATAGGTCCATTTTCTGTGTCTAAGTCTATTTCACCTCTACTGGATATTTTAGTTCCGTCATAAATATTTAATGCCCCTGAGGCTTCAATATCAATATCATTATCTGCATAAAATACCGGATAATCATAAGTTCCTGCTGCTGTTGTAGTATTATAATTTATATTAATATCTCTTTGGCTTGAAATTTGTGTTTGCGCTTTGGATTTTATATAAACATTGCCGGAGATATTAATATCATTGCCTGAATTTATATAAATATTACCAGATATATTATTTGTCTTTAAAGTAGGATAATTTTCAAGATTATGATTAAAATTATTATTATAAATATTTATATCATTATCAGCCAGCAAACAAATATTATTATTGGCTTCTAAAAGAGAAAATCCGCTTAAATTAATATCATTTGAAGCATCAAGAGTTATACTGCCGTCAGATGAAATTAAAGCATCATCATACATAGGCAAATTATTAAATATATCAATATTATTAGCTTTTACATAAACCAAAGCATTTGAGGAATCTGCTGAAATCTTGTCTTTAACTACAATATTATGATCCAATGTAGAGTTATATGCTTTTGAAAGTAAATAAACCCTGCCTGCTCTGCCATCGCTTCCTGTTAAAGCCTGGATTTCTCCTTCTATATTTATAGCAACTCCGGGTTGAGCAATTTCATCTGAATTTAAAGCTTCTGGATTTGTGGCAAATGACCTTAAGTTAATGTTATTTCCTTTTATAATACCGTCATTTAATGAAATATATCCCTTATTATTGTTAACAACAGGTGTATACATAGTATAATCCATTACGGCATTGTTATTGCTATCGGTAATTTTTTCAAATCTTACTTCACCGGCTGATATAAGATTAATATTTCTTGTATTATCACAGCCAATAGAGCCTTTATTAACGATTGCGCCTCCAATAAGAGAAATATTGCCGTCTGAGCCGGTAAATATATTTCCCTGGTTTATAATTGAATTTGTTCCAATATTTGTAAAGATTACAACGTTATTTGAATTATTAATATTTGAAGCAGCATTAGGATCAAGAAAATTCGAGATTGAAAATCCTGTATGACTTATATTATTAATATTTCTTCTTATATTAAGATTAGTATCATAAAGCCAGGTTGACCCGGAAGTACTCATTAAAATAGAGCCGGCGTTAATGGTTGCATTTGGTCCTATATTGATTCCATTTGGTCCTATAAATATTAAGTGTCCGCCTATATTTCCTGTTGAAGATCCAAGTCTGCTTTCTATATTTCCGTATATATTAAACCTCTGGTTGTTGCCGTCCATTCTGTTTATATAATATTCAATTCCTGTTGGGAACACCATTGTTATGCTTTCATCAGAAGTAAGGCTAAAGTGGTCATAAATCGAAAGAGCATAAAGACCGGCTGTATTTCCCGGAGTGATTATAAAATGATTATCAGAAAAGTCAATATTAGTTGAATCTCCGCTTATTACAGAAATACTGGAATCAGGAGTATTGTCATAAATTTCTCCTGCAGGAGGATCTTCTTCTCCTCCACCGGGTGTTTCTTCTGGTTCAGGCAAATGTAAAATCACTCCTTCTGCGCTGATTCCAGCAGGAAGGTCACTTATTTCGTTATCAGTATAAATATAATCATTTGAATCATCATGAAATTCAATAGAATCATAAGTTGTGGTGCTTTCTAAATCACCTACATGAAGATTACCGCCGGTACTAATTTGAGACCCTGAGCTTAACGTAATATCCAAAACTTCGCCAAATGGAGAAATTATAGAAAATCTATCTTCTTCAGGATTAGAAATAAACTGGTTTTGTATTGCATTCGGATCACTTGTTAAAGTAGATATATATCCCAGATAAATGTTTTCATTTGAAGCTTCAAGAATTGTATTGCTGCCGCTAAGATTAAGGTTTTCAAAAACCATATATATTCTGTTATCAGCATTAATAGATGATCCCTCACTGGCTAAAAAGTCATGTGAATAGGAATAAATATTATTTCCTGCTGATATAGTGGCATTACCGGCTATAGATATGTTTCCTTCCTGAGAAAATAAGCCTGTATTAGAATAAGAAGAACTAATATTAGGATGAAGCGTACTAGTAGTGCTTCCTGAAATAGATATACCGTTATATCCAACTATCTCTATATTCCCAAGATCATCTATATGACTGCCGTTTGCAATAATATTTACTCCGCCGATTATTGAAATATCTCCAAAATAAGAAGAAACGCTTGCTGCATCTATACAGATATCACCATTAAAGCTTGTTATTTGAAGCGAGCTGTTATTGTCTGCCTGCAACAATATTGATCCATTATCAACATTTAAATTTATATCATTATTTGCAATTAATTGCGGCGCTAAATAAACTGAACCTGTTTGCTCAGATGAAAATTCAATTGATCCGCCTCCAGCCTCAATATATATACCAGGTTCTCCTGTTGTCCATCCGCTTTCCTGTCTAAGTTTAATTCCTCCGGTAAAATAGATAGTGCCTGAGTCAGAATGAATTTCAATATTTTTTGCAGTCAAAGACGGATGATTATATGTTCCAGACGGATCATCATATGTTCCACCGTAAATATCGTTATTGGCTGAAATATTTATTTCCCCTGTATTTGATAGAATATAAATATTGTCTAAAATATCAACATCGTCCCCTGCTGATATATATATATTATTAGAAGCAAAAATAGTAGGATGAGCTGTAGAACCATCCAATTGAGTATCAGTAATGTTATTTTCAATATGTACACAAGCATCTGCCGCCGATAAATAGATATTTCCTGAGGAATTTAAAAGGGAAAATCCGGTTAAAAACAGGATATCTGAAGCCGTTAAGTATATATTGCCGCTTGAAGAAATTAAAGCATTACCTATTGAATCATTTGAAACACTTATATCTCCTGCTTCTATATAAATTCGACCCTCACCTGGAGTTCCTGAGTTTACTAATATTTTTCCTTCAACATTAACGTTTTTGCGTTGTCCTTCTGTTGTCTCTTCTGAAATTATATTAACTTTCGAAGTCGCGTGTATTTCGCCTTCTATGCTTATAGCATCAGTGTTTTCGGTCAATATTTTTATATTAACACTGTCTCCATGTAGAGATGATTCTGTTCCTGACAGGGAAATATATCCATTATTTGCCTCTGTCAGCACAAAATCCATAAAAGTATCTACTCCCTGGGTAACAGGTAGGAGTTCGATTTTTTCAGCAGCAAGCAAGTTGATTTCAGAAGCAGTAATTGCACCGGTATTGGTTATTGAGCCGCCAATAAAATTAACTATCGTGTCGTTAGCTGTGATATTTCCGCAATTCTGGATTGAACTGCTTCCAATATTGTCAAAAACTATTCCATTGTTTGGATTACTGGAATCAGAAGGATCTAAAAAGTTTTTACCTGAAAAATCACCTAAGCTTAAAGTATTGATATCTACCTGGGAACTTGAATTTGTATCATAAAGCTTTGTTGAAGAAGAAGTGGCAAATAATAATGAACCTGTATTAATAGTTGAATCTGATCCTACAGTAATTCCGGCAGGACTTATAAATATAAGATGTCCGCCAATATCCCCTGTTGAAGAGCCAAGTCTGCTTTCTATGTTTCCGTTTATAGTAAGAGGATTACCGTTTATGCGGTTTATATAAAATTCAACACCTGTTGGAAGCACCATTATTATGCTTTCATCAGAAGTAAGATCAAAGTGGTCATAAATCGAAAGGGCATAAATACCGGCTATATTTCCCGGAGTGATTATAAAATGATTATCAGCAAAATCAATGTCAGTTGAATCTCCGCTTATTAAAGAAATATCTGAATCCGGTGAATCTATATAAGTCGGAAGATATATTACCATTCCGTTTGCTGCGGTAAATCCGGTTGGAAATCCTTCTGGTTCAATTTGATAATGATAATAACTATAACAACCATCATTAAGGTTAATTCCGATATATCTTGAATGATTAGTCTCATCTCCGACATATAAATACCCGTCAGAAACAATTTCAGCTCCTGAACTGGTAGTAACAGTCAAAAAAGTGTCAACAGGCAGTACCAGTTCTGAAATATCTGAATCTGCCGTATCAAAGTCAAAAGCATTCTGAATAGAATTATCTCCTGAATAAGGTATATATCCCAGGTAAAGATTATTATCCGTAGATCCTGTAGTTTGGAGAATTGTGCCTGAGCCATTAAGACTTAAATCCTCAAAAGCAGAATATATCTCATGAGTAGCACTAATATTTGTACCTGTTCCGGCATAAAAACTACCGGCGCCGGCATAAAAGTAAAATTTGTCTCCTGCTGTTATATCTACATTATTTAAAGTTATATTACCTTCCTTGGCAAATAAACCTATATTGCCGTAATCAGAAGTAATCTGGACATTTTCACTTGAAGGAGTAATAGATATACCTTTATCTCCAATTATGGCTATATTGCCTGAACCAGAAGCAATATTCACTCCATCTAATATTAAAACAGTTCCAGTGGGCGAACCAGAGGAAGCGCTTTTTGCTCTAATATAAATACCGCCTATACTCTGCAAATTGCTATCCTGTAATTGTATTTGACCATTGGAAGTTTTTAAATTTAGTTTGTCATTTGCGATTAATTGTGCTCCTAAATAACTTCCCATAGTTGATTTCAAAATATTAATTCCGGTGCCTGCCTCAATATAAATACCTAAATCATCCAAATATTCAAGGTCTGTTGTCAGTGTTGTTCTTCCAAAAATATTGACAGTCCCTGAGCTAGAATAAATTCCGATATTTTTTGCCTTAAAAATAGGATAATCAAAACTTCCAGGCACTCTATTCAGATAAAAATCAGATTCTGTATCAATATTGTTTATATCAATATTTGAAGTGCTTATTATTTTTGTTTGAGCGGGAATTGGATTACCTAGTCCATCATAACCTTCAATTGCCTCACTTCCGGTTATATAACTGGATTGAATAAGGATATTTCCAAATATTTTTACTGTGTTTGCAGGATGAAGGGTATTTCCTATATAAATGCTTTTATCAGCTTTAATTGTCGGATATGCTTGAATATAGTAATTATCTAATTGAGTATTAAAATTATTATTGCTAATTTCGATATTATTACCTGTTAAATTAATTGTTTCCAATGAATCTAAAAGAGAAAATCCACTTAAAGTCAGGTTATTTGAAGCTTCTAAAGTTATATTCCCGTCAGATGAGATTGAACTGTCATCAGCTGAAACCGCATCATTGGATATTAAAATATTATTTGCATTAATGCTAATGTTTTCACCTGAGAAAATAGATCCGTTTATTAAATTAAAATTCTGGTCTGCGTTTATTTGAATATTATTTCTTGCTTCTATATAAGTCTGATCGTTTGCATAAAAGTCCTCTGATGCGTTTATTTCAATATTTCCTCTTGAAATGATTCTTCCATAAGGACTTAAGCTCATTTCAACATTTCTGCCACCTATATTTACATATCCGTTTGATTCTGATATTGCTTCAGTTCCTGCAGTTACCTGTCCTCCAATCCTGATGTCATAACCTTGAGCTGATGTAGTGGATTGAGAAATCAGCCTGACTACACCATTAGAAATCTCAGCGCCATCGGAAAAACTTTTAGCTTCAACTAATCCTTCTATATTTACCGCAACTCCAGCCTGAGGATAATGCGATGAATTCATTGCCGATGGATTTGCGGCAAATGATCTGACATCTATATCATTTCCTTCAAGAGCTGAGTAGTTAAGCAGGGATATATATCCCATATTTCCTGTTTCAGGAACTTCTCTGCTTAAGGAATAACCCGGGTTGCCTTCTATATGTTTGAATTCTACCTTATCTGCGGCTATCAGACTAACATTATCTGTTTTATTATCATAAATTACAGAATCTATAGTAACAGGATATTCATTATTGCTTCCAATTGTGCCGTTACTTTCAATAGCTCCGCCTATAAGTGATATACTGTTTTCATTAGAGCTATACTGAGGTGAAAGAGTCCTTATAATACCGTTATTAATAATTTTTGAATCTGAATAAGTTGCAATATTATCATAAGTTACGACATTAGCAGGATCATAAGCGTCTTTTAGATTTACAGAAGGATTTATACTATCAGTGTTAAAGTCTGCGCCGCCGGTATCTCTGACTTTTATAGAACCGGCTGTAGTCATTATTATATGTCCTGCGCTAACAATCCCGGATGTGCCGACATTAATGCCATGCGGACTTGCAAGTATTAAATGTCCGCCAATATTTCCTGTCTGAGATCCTAAACGTCCCTCTACTTCTCCGTCTATATTAAAAGGGTTACTATTTACGCGGTTAATATAATATTGAACACCTGTTGGAAATACCATAATTGCTTTATCGCCACTTTTTAGGTCAAATTGACTATAAGAGGAAACAGCATATTTTCCATCTCCCGAAATCCTGTCAGAACCGGGTTGAATAACTTTAATATTAGACCCTGTTATAGAAGTATTATCTGACGCAGTAATAACTGTTTCAGGAACTCCAGAAGAAAAACAGGGTTGATTATTAAGCAGACTTACTGTTGCAGCTAAAGCTATAGTAGTTTTTATTAAGAAATTTTTATGATTCAACGCAAATTTTTTATAACTCATTACTCTCTACCCTCCAGATGGTTTTTACTATCAAAATAATATCAAAAATTTTTTGAGTTAGTTGTGATTCTAAATACATAAATGTATACTTATTAGAATATCATTTTTATTTACTTTTAGAAGTGTTTTTTACAAAAATTAGAATAAATTTTTGAGAAAAATCATTCAAATGGTATAGAATATGAAAAAATTATTTTTTGGAACAGCAGGAATCCCTGTAATTACAAAGACAAGAACATATCCTGAGGCTTTAAAAGATATTATAAAGCTTAATCTTGGCTGTCTTGAAATGGAATTTGTGCATGGAGTAAAGATGAATAAACCTGTTCAGGATGAAGTTAAACGGCTTTCAGGGTCTCTTGGAGTAATTTTAAGCGCTCATGGTCCTTATTATATTAATTTGAATGCCAGGGAACAGGAAAAAATTGATGCAAGCGTAAAAAGAATCCTTGATACTGCCAGAGTTGCCTATAACTGCGAAGCATACAGTATAACCTTTCATGCTGCTTATTATTTGGGTAAAAATAAAGAAGAAACATATAAGCAGGTTAAAACCAAACTAACAGAAATTATTGAAACCCTAAAACAGGAAAACATAAAAATATGGGTTCGTCCTGAAATTACCGGCAAAGCTACGCAATGGGGCGATCTTGAAGAATTGATAAAAATTTCAAAAGAAGTTGAAATGGTGCTTCCCTGCATTGATTTTTCTCATTTACATGCCAGATCAGCCGGTTTATACAATACTTATGATGAATTTGCAAAAATTCTTGAAAAAATAGGCTCTGAAATAGGAGATTATGCTCTTCAAAATTTTCATGCCCATATAGCAGGCATAGAATATGGATTAAAGGGAGAAAAACGTCATTTACTTCTGAGAGATTCTGATTTTAACTATAAAGACTTGATAAAAGCATTAAAAGACTTTGATGTGAAGGGGATTATAATTTGTGAAAGTCCCAATCTTGAAGGAGATGCCCTGATTTTACAAAATGAGTATTTAAACCTTATTGGGTCAGGGTAGGGCTCAGCCCTGCCTAAACTAGCTTCCCCTCCCTTGAGGGTGCCTAAGGCACATTCTCAGGCTTTTAATCCTTCCAGACGAGGGGATATGGAAGAGGCTTAGCCGCAAGGGGTGGGTGATATATGACTTATAAAGACTTAAGAGAATTTATTCAAAAATTAAAAGACGAAGAAGAACTGCTGGAAATAAATGTTCCTGTAGATTCAAACCTGGAAATTACTGAAATTACTGACAGGGCAAGCAAAAACAAAGATTTTCCCAATAAAGCTCTTCTTTTTAATAAAGTTGATAACTATGATATTCCTGTTCTTATTAATTCTTTTGGTTCTTTTAAAAGAATGAACCTTGCTCTCGGTGTAGATAACATAAAAGAAATAGCTTCAAGGATTGAAAATCTCATAAAAACAGAAGTGCCTGACAGTATGATCGGAAAAGTTTCAATGCTTTCAAGGCTTTATGAAGTAAGTTCATTTTTTCCTCAGATAATTAAAAATGCTCCATGCCAGGAGATCGTCATTACAGACTTGAATCAGCCAATTTTGGATAAACTCCCTATTTTAAAATGCTGGGCTGAAGATGGCGGAAAATTTATTACTTTGCCTGTTGTTATTACAAAAAATCCTTTAACAGGAGTTAGAAATGCAGGAATGTACAGACTGCAAAAATTTGATAATGTTACAACCGGCATGCATTGGCATAAACATCATGACGGAGCTTTAAATTTTGAGGCAGCAAAAAGACTTGGCAAAAAATTTGAAGCAGCTGTAGCTCTGGGATGTGATCCCGCTACTATTTATGCTTCTGTTGCTCCTGTTCCTTCTGGAATTGACGAAATGATCTTTGCGGGATTTTTAAGAAAAAAGCCTGTTAAACTCGTTAAATGTAAAACAGTGGATTTAGAAGTTCCGGCATACTCTGAAATTGTGCTCGAAGGATATATAAATTTTGATGAACAAAGAATGGAAGGACCTTTTGGCGATCATACAGGTTATTATTCTGCGGCTGATTTGTATCCTGTTTTTCATATTACTGCAATGACGCATAGAAAAAATCCTGTTTACCCTGCAACAATCGTAGGAAAACCGCCACAGGAAGACTGCTATATGGGAAAAGCAACTGAGCAGATATTTTTACCTATTTTAAAACAAATTATTCCTGAGATTGTTAATATTAATCTGCCAATAGAAGGTGTTTTTCATAATTGCGCAATAATTAGCATAAATAAACATTATCCCGGACATGCCAATAAAGTTATTTCAGCAGTCTGGGGATTAGGTCAGCTTATGTTTACCAAATTTGTTATAATTGTTGATTATGATATAAATATTCATGATCTTTCAGAAGTTAGCTGGCGGATTTTCAATAATGTAGACCCTGCAAGAGACTGCATTATAACAAAAGGACCTGTTGATATTCTGGATCATGCTTCTGATTTATTGGGTTATGGAGGAAAGATGGGTATAGATGCCACTAAAAAATGGAAGAGTGAAGGTATTTCCCGTGAATTTCCAAATGAAATCACTATGAGCGATGAAATAAAGAAAAAAGTTGATTCCAGATTACAAGAATATTTAAGCTAGACTACAGTGTATGGGTGGCTTAGCCACCCATACATTAAACTTTTAGGAGCCTGTGGAATAAAATGTCAAGAAAAATAAGAGTTTTAGGGATTCAATTTACTCCTGAACTTGGAAATAAAACAGCAAATTTTAAAAAAGTTGAATATTTGATAGAGTCTAACAGTTGGTTTAAACCTGATTTAATTGTGCTGCCAGAGGTTTTTAATACAGGAGCAGGACATAATCAGTTACAGGCTTTGGCAGAGTTTATTCCGGAAGGTGCTACTGCTGAAAAACTTTCAAGTTTAGCGTCAAAATATGGTGCAAACATTGTTGCAGGAAGCTATATAGAAAGATGCCCTGATGAAAAATTTAGAAACACTTCTCTTATAATTGACAGATCAGGCAATATAACTGGGAAATATCATAAGATTCACATGTTTTCTTATTATGGCTGTGAAGAAGGAAAATACATATCTCCCGGAGATTTTATTACAGTTGTTGAGACAGATATTGGAAAAATAGGACTCAGTATTTGTTATGATCTGAGATTTCCGGAATTATACAGAGCATTAACTTACGCCGGCGCTGAAATAATAGTTTGTCCTGCTGCCTGGCCCTATCCAAGACTGGAACACTGGGTAACTTTGAATAAAGCAAGAGCAATCGAAAATTTAGTTTATATGATTTCTATAAATCAAGTGGGAACAGCAGGCAACAGCAGAATAAATCTTGGGCATTCAATGATTATTAATCCATGGGGAGATATTGTAACTTCTGCCAGTAGCAGTGAAGGCGTTATGATAGCTGAGATTGATCTTGACATGCTCAGGAAAACAAGAGAAGAATTTCCTGTGCTTAATGACCGTAATATTGCTGCTTATGAAAATCTTGCTGTATCTATCGAGTAAAGAGAAAGCTAAACTTGACGTATTTTTTTATGTATTTAGTATAGTATATATTTTCATTAATTTAGAATAGTGTGCTTCTGAATTATATTTAATTTCAGCTTTAATTCTTCCATTTTTGCCCATTTCAACAGCTAAATCATTGTTTAAATAAAATTTTTCAATTGCATTAGCTAATTTATCCACATTTCCAGGTTCAAAAGTTATGCCGTTTTTGTGATTTTCGATTATTTCAGGAATAGCACCTATGTTACTGGCTATAACAGGTTTGCCATAAGTAAAAGATTCTATTATAGTCAATCCAAAAGCTTCAAACCAATTACACGGCAGAATGGTTGCTATACAGTTTTTATATTCCTGTTCAAGTTCTTTGCCTGATTTAAACCCTAAAAATTTTATATTTGATAAATTTAGTTTTTTAGCTTGTTTTTTAAGATTTTCTTCTTCAGGTCCGTTTCCGACAATATGCAGTTTAATTTTAGGCAGTCTGCTCATAGCTTCCAATAAATAATGAACTCCTTTTTCTTTTGATAATCTCCCTGTAAAAAGAAAATAACCTTTATTACCGTATTCAGGCTGAACTTCAAGAAGAGAATCATCTATAAAATTATTTATTAAAACAAGTTTTTCTTTTTTTATGCCTGCTTTTAAAGCAAGCTCAAAAACTGCTTCGCTTATACAAATAAATACAGAAATTCCATCATATAATTTGTGAATTTTTCTAAGCAAATATTCTGCTGTAACCATAAGGCTTTGCTTTAAATTTTTTTCTTTGCATTTATTTAACAGGCAAAATAGAGGATTTCCTGAAACACAAAGTGTATTTTTGCAGTAATATTCATCTTTTATCCTTAAAGTTCCGCTTGGACATAATAATCTGCTGTCGCAAAGGGTCATTACTATTGGAATATTATTTTTATAGCAGGCTTTTAAAACAGATGGGGTTAAATAATAATAAATATTCTGTGCATGAACTATATCAGGCTTTATTTTTTTTAAAAACAAGTCTAATTTATGTTCTGCCTCAAAATTATAAAAAGGCTTAAAAATATTTTTTAATGCCTGAATTTTTGACAAAAATTTATAATCAATATATTCAGGAAAATATTCTGCATATTTATAATCTTTTTCAAAAAACGGCTGTTTATTTGTTGAAAAAAAGAAAATCTCATGTCCGTTTTTTCTCAAAAGATTAGCTTCTTTATAAATTGAATTTTCAGCGCCGCCAAAATAACAAAATAAATTATGTAAAATTAATATTTTCATTTAGCATAGACCAATGAATTATATACCTCTATTAATTTATTGTAGTGATCCTGGACATTATACATTGTTTTAGCCTTAGCATTCCCGTTTTTGCCCATTTCAACAGCCAGATCATTATTTAGATAAAGTTTTTTAATTGCATTGGCTAATTTATCAATATTTCCAATTTCAAAAGTTATGCCGTTTTTGCCATTTTCGATTATTTCGGGAATGCCACCGACATCACTGGCTATAACAGGTTTACCGTAAGCAAAGGATTCTATTATAGTTAATCCGAAAGCCTCAAACCAGTTACATGGAAGAATGGTTGCTATACAGTTTCTGTATTCCTGCTCAAGTTCTTTGCCTAATTTGAATCCTAAAAATTTTACATTGGATAAATTTAATTTTTCAGCTTGTTTTTTCAGATTTTTTTCTTCATCTCCAATGCCTGCAATATGCAGTTCAATATCAGGCAGCTTTTTCATTGCTTCTAAAAGATAATTAACGCCTTTATCTCTTGTAAGTCTTCCTACAAAAAGGAAATAACCTTTATTAGCATATTCAGGCTGAATTTTAAAATATGAATCATCAATACAATTTTTGATTAAAACTAATTTTTCTCTTTTTATTCCCGATCTGTAGGCAAGTTCAAGAATAGCTTCACTTATACAAACAAAATAAGAAACCTTGTCATATAGTTTATGAATTTTTCTAAATAAATATTCTGTTGTAACTATAATGCTTCTGGCTAAACTCTTGCTTTCACATTTATTAAATAAGCAATGGAGAGGATTTCCGGAAACACAAAGTTCATTTTTACAATAATATTCGTCCTTTAATCTTAAAGTCCCGCTTGGACACATTATTCTCGCGCTTCTAAGAGCCATAACCACAGGGATATTATTTTTATAGCAGGCTCTTAATATAGCAGGGGTTAAATTATAAGGAATACAATGGCAGTGAACTATATCAGGCTTTATTTCCTTTAAAAACAGGTCTAATTTATGTTCAGCCTCAAAATTATAAAAGAGCTTAAAAATATATTTTAGCGCTTTAATCTTTGATAAAGAATAATAAGGCACACTCTTAGGAAAATATCCTGCATATTTATAATCTTTTTCCAGAAAAGGCTGTCTGTCAGTTGCAAAGAAAAAAACTTCATGTCCGTTTTCTCTTAATAAAACAGCTTCTCTGTACATAGAATTTTCAGCGCCGCCATGCTTGCAGAAAAAATTATTTATATGCAAAATTTTCATTTTTTAGCTCCACTAAACTTGAATTACTAATTGTCCAAAATTCTTTCATCACCCGTCATTGCGAGCGTAGCGAAGCAATCCAAAAATGTCCGATTATGGATCGCCACGTCGCTTCACTGCGTTTCGCTCCTCGCGATGACATAAGAAATTCGCTCCACTGATAATATTTCTATAAGTTTCGATTAACCTGTTGTAATGAGATTGAGGATTATACAAGGTTTCAGCTTTAATCCTGCCTTTTTTTCCTATTTCAACAACTAAATCATTATTAAAACAAAATTTTTCAATTGCATTAGCTAGTTCATCAATATTTCCTGCCTCAAAAATTAACCCATTTTTCTGATTTTCAATTATTTCGGGAATACCACCCATATTACTGGCTATGACAGGTTTACCATAAGCAAAGGATTCTATTATAGTTAATCCAAAAGCCTCGAACCAATTACAGGGCAGAATGGTTGCTATACAGTTTCTGTATTCCTGCTCAAGTTCTTTGCCTGATTTGAATCCTAAAAATTTTATATTTGATAAATTTAGCTCTTCTGCTTGCTTTTTCAGATTTTTTTCTTCATCTCCAGTACCTGCAATATGTAATTTAGTATTCGGCAGTCTCTTCATTGCATCTAAAAGATAATTTAATCCTTTTTCCTTGTCTAATCTTCCAACATAGAGAAAATAACCTTTATTACCATATTTAGGCTGAATATCAAGAAGAGAATCATCTATAAAATTATTTATTAAAGCCAGTTTCTCTTTTTTTATGCCTGATCGTAAGGCAAGATCAGCAGCAGCCTGACTTACACAAATAAAAAGAGCAATTTTATCATATAATTTAAGAAATTTATAAAATGAATATAAAGCCACAGGCTGAAAATTAGCCGGAAAACTTTTGCCCAGACATTTATTTAGCAAGCAATGAAAATAATCTCCCTTAATACAAAGTTCTTTTTTACAGTAAGTATCTTTATTAAGCATTAATCCCTGAGCAGGACACATAAAACCAGCCCCATGAACAGTCATTGTTACAGGGATATTTTTTTTATAACAGGCTCTTAAAACAGAAGGCGTCAAATGAAAAAAGAAAGTATGACAGTGAACTATGTCAGGTTTTATTTTTTCCAGAAAAAGAGTTAATTTATGTTCAGCTTCAAAGTTATAAAAAGGCTTAAAAATGTTTTTTAATAACTGAAGTTTTGGCAGGGTTTTGTAATCAGTGTATTGGGGAAAATATTTTGCATATTTATAATTTTCTTCCCAAAAAGGCTGCTTGTCTGTTGTAAAAAAGAAAACCTCATGCCCGTTTTTCCTCAAAATATCCGCTTCCCTAAACATTACTGTATTAGAGCCGCTTTTAACAGAAAAATAATTGTGTAAAAACAGTATTTTCATTAATTTAATCCGGTATGATTTTATACCAGCCCACATCACTGAATATTTTGCAAAATTTATAGGAAAAAGACGGTATAAATTTATCTGAACCATCTTTAGAGTCTATTTTTATAGATGAAAAATCACAAATTTTTAATGCGCCATCAGAGTATTTTTTATTTTCAAATATTGTCGGCTTTTTAATAATTATAAAGTCAACATCAAAAATTTTCATATCACGTGAGGATTTTCCGGGAGGCAGAGTTTTAATTACGCGATTTTCTTTAATATTTATTTCATGAGAAGAATTATTTACTACTATGCCGCCTAATTTGCTCTTTTCAAATTTTTCCACATTATAATATTTTAAAAATATTATAAATAATCCTGATATTATAAATAATTTCTTTAATTTTTTCATATTAAACCATTCTGAAGCAGGAAGGATTGATTGCGAAGCAGGCGAAATGGACAGCGAGCTCGCGAGTCCCTGCTTCGCAACCTGTCCGCATTTCGCAGACGATATGAAGGCGGCTTTGCCGCTATAAACCTCTTTGTCTTAATATTCTGTATCTTCTTATTGTCCTTAATTTCATATAAATAGGTCTTACAGTCATTTTATAAATTTCCGTAAGCGTTAAACGTAATTGTGATCTTGACGTGGCATTATTTTGGTGTTTTCTGTACATAATTAGTTTATCTTCCAGATATTTAACTCCGTTCATTTTTGATGCCACTATGCTAAACCACCAGTCATAGCCTTCTCTGTCAGGAATTGGCAAAGCTTTTTCCAAAATTTCACTTTTAAATAAAATTGTACAGCCCCATATATTGCTTTTGCTTTCAATTTTTCTCATATCAGTATCAAGATCAAGATATTCTTTCATTGAATCAGCTATAATTTTGTTATTTTCATTAATTATGAATCCGTCAGAGTGTATTAAAGAATTTCCATTTATTTTATTTATCATGGTTTCAATTTTTTCAGACGCCCAAATATCGTCCTGGTCTGAAAATGCTATGTATTTACCCCTGCATAAAGACACAGCTCTTTCAAAATTCCTCTTAAATCCTAATCTTTTTTCGTTTATATAATATTTTAAGCCGTATTTTTTTTTGTATTCTTCAAGTATTTTAACTGTATTATCATTTGAACAATCGTCAGTTGCTACGATTTCGATATTTTTATATGTTTGATTATAAATAGAATCAAGCTGTTCATGTAAAAATTTTTCTCCGTTATATGTAGCCATAGCTATTGATACAAGTTTATTATTATTCATAATATTCCCCCTATTATTCTCTGATTAATTTGGCAGCATAGAAATGAAGCATAAGGCAATCAATACTTACTCTTGATGACCAGGCTAAAGCTGCGCCTGTTAAGCCAAAAGCCTTTACAAATATCCAAAGTAAGATTAAATATACCGGAATTTCAAGCAAATGAAATTTAGCAGTAATATCTGCGCGTCCTGATGCCTGTATTAAACCAAAAGGAAAAAAAGCAAGACTGTTTATCAAAACGCCAACAGCCAATATCTGAGCAGCTCTAAAGCTATTATTTGCAAACTCGGGATTTAACCAAAGAGTTAAGCCGGTTTTAGCAAAAAGTATAATGATTATAACGAACGGCAGCAGCAAAAATATAACATATTTTAGGCTTTGATAGTACAGATATCTGGTTTTTTCCTTGTTTTTTGAAAATACTGCGCTAAATGCCGGAAACATAACACCTAAAACCGCGGACGGTATAATTAATAACTTTGTAATTACTGTATACGGAGTGGTATAGTACGCAACAGCTGTCATAGAAAGCGTACTTGCGATGAAAATACGGTCAAAATACACCATAATAGGGCTAATAATGTTGCTTACAGTTAACCAGCCTCCAAAATTTATGAGCGGTTTAATATAATTTTTACAAAAACCAAAATTTTTGCTGAAATCCTGTACCACTTTCATGCAAAGTATTAAATTTGCGATAAATGCAATCATTGTGCCAACGATTAGTATTGCCACAACATAAGTTAAGCTTTTAGAAAATACTAAAATCAGCAAAGGACTTGCAAAATTCCATATACCTAAAGGCGTGCGAACAGCATTTGCAAGGGAAAATTTTTGATAAGCCTCCAAAATTCCTCGAAAGCTACTGTTAGCTATTACTAATGGCAGGGATAACGCCAGTAAATACATTGAGTTAATTGTCTCAGATACATAACTTGACGGCACTTTAAATAAATGCAGAACAATCCATTGTGTTAATATGGCAACTACAACAGCTCCAATTACTCCCAATCCTAAAACTATTAATAAAGCAGTCCAAACAAGGATTGGTAGGTCTTTTGTATCATCAGCGCCTATTTTTTTTGAGATTAACTGAGTTAAAGCGCGTCCAAATCCCAGGTCAAATAAACCAGCATACCCTATAACTGCCCATATAAGAGTTAAGATACCAAAACGTTCGGTTCCTAATCCTTTTATGATTAGAGGAATGGTAAAAATAGCCGCTACTAAAGGCAAACTTTGACCGGCAAAGTTTAATAAAGTATTTCGGGCAAGCAAACGACCATTTGTTAATTTTTCTAAAATAGCTTGATTCATAAAAAATATTTAATTATATTTTATAGAATAATTAAAGATAAAAAATTTTATAAATCAAAAAGAAGAAAGAGAAATTCCCCTTTCTTCCTAAAAAAAATATTGTTTTACAAAACACTTAGAATAATATTTTAAAATTCAAGATTAATTTGTGAAAATTGAATTATTTTGTTTTTGCCTCTTTTTTTAGCGGTGTATAAAGCATGTTCAGCATATCTGATAAGTGTCTGCGCATTTTCACTAACGCCTGCCATAAAAGGATAACTTGCAATTCCTCCGCTTATTGTTATTATATGTCTTTCTTTTTCTCCATCAGGCTTAAATTCCATTTTTTCTATATCTTTTCTCAGTCTTTCCGCAAATATATAAGTATTATCTTCATCTGTATTAGGCAAAATCATAATAAATTCTTCGTCGCCATACCTTGTTAAAATATCTTCTTTTCTGGCATGTTGTTTTATAACTTCGGCAATATCTTTTAAAAGCACATCACCCCAGTCATAACCATATATATCATTTACTGCTTTAAAATAATCAATATCCAATAAAATACTGGATAAAGGAATATTATATCTTTTTGATCTTGATAATTCTGCTTCCAATCTTTGATGAAGATAAGTTCTATTGTATAAACCGGTAAGTTCATCGGTTGTAGTTACGAATTTAATTTCATCTTTAAGATGTTTAATTTTCATCATGTTTGCCACACGCACAACTAATTCTTCATCTTTTACCGGAGTCAAAAGATAATCATACGCCTCAGCTCTTATAAAAATATTACTTAAAATTTGATCGCTAATAATTAATAAAGGCGCAGGAATTTTATTTCTGGTTAAAGTATCTTTTATAATATCAAGAGAATCTTCCAGAATAATCAAGTCAGGATTTAGACTCTCTGCCTCTTTAATTTCATTAATATTTTTTACTTGAATTGAATATTCTTTGATATTTTTAAGTTTTGATTCTATATTTGAAATTTTATTTTGGTTATAAATAATTATATTCATTTTTATACACCATCCATTTACTGATTTAAACAACAAAAATTGATTTTAGTTAAGTATAATTATACACGTTTAAGAAAGTTCTTCCAATAGATTATCTTCAATTTCAAAATTTGCATAAACATTTTGAACATCATCGTGATTTTCAATACTGTCTAACAATCGCAGAAGTAATTTTGCATTTTCAGTATCTTCTACAGGTATTGTATTTTGAGGGTTTCTGGTTATTTCAACATTTTTCAGTTTATACTCTGATTTTTCAATTTTTTCAGCTACTTCCTGGAGAGATTCAGGATTAGTAATAATTTTATATTCGCTTTCTTCAATTAAAAAATCATCAGCCCCGGAATTTATGGCTAATTCAAACAATTGATCTGAATCAATAGTATCTTTACTAATAGAAATAACACCCTCTTCTTTAAAAATCCAGCTAACACAGCCTGTTTCACCTAAATTCCCATTATTTTTATTAAAATAACTTCTTATATCTCCGGCAGTTCTATTTCTGTTATCTGTCAAAGTTTGAATTAAAATTGCAACTCCTCCCGGTCCATAACCTTCATAAATAACTTCTTCCCAATTATCCATACTTGCTGAGCCTGCTGCTTTTTCAACAGCTCTTTTTATATTGTCATTTGGAAGTCCCGCTGCTTTTGCTTTTTCAATAGCCGTTCTAAGCCTAAAATTTGCTTCAGGATTAGCGCCTCCTGCTTTTGCCGCAATCATTATTTCTTTTGAATATTTTGCAAATGCAGCTCCTTTCTGAGCATCTACTTTAGCTTTTTTATGTTTAATATTAGCCCATTTTGAATGTCCGGACATCTGTTACTCTCCTATATATAATGCTGATAATTAAAATTTTAATACAAGAAATAGATATTTGTCTAAATTCTAAATTTTCTAAATTAGTATATATTTCTAATCAGATACTTGAAAATAAATAACAAAAAATTATGGAGGTAAAGGCATGCAGTTTTATGTAAAGGATATTATGTCAACTGATTTGATTACAGTAAAGGAAGACTCGACAATTCGTGAACTAATAAAGACATTCACAGATAAAAATATACTGGGAACGCCTGTTTTGGATAAAGATGGCTATATAGTCGGAGTAGTCAGCTCAATTGATGTGCTAAAAAATGAAAGTTCTCATTCTTTTTATTATGATCCGTTGATGAAAAATTTTGAGCTAAATTTATTTGAAGACGCAAAATTTTTCGATCAGCCTGTTTCAACTATAATGACCCGAGATTTGTATATGATTGGACCTGATGAACCTGTATCCGAAATGGCAAAAATCATGTATAACAAAAAAATTCACAGAATATTAGTAACTGAATATAACAAACTTGTGGGTATAGTGTCTTCTTTTGACTTGTTAAAACTTCTTGCTTCCAGTGATGATCAAATAATTATTTAATTCTTGATGTCTATATAATTATCGCCAATTGTCTATGGATTCGTAAGATTTTTTTTTGCGAATATATCTTTGTGGGTTTTAGTCTTTGGAGGAAAAAATGAAAAACCCGAAAGTTTCGATTATTGTAACTACTTATAATAGAAAGCATTATTTAAAGGATACTCTTGACTCAGTATTTAACCAGACTTTTAATGATTTTGAATTAATTATTATTGATGATGGGTCTACAGATGAGACCAAAGAACTAATTAAACTTTATAAGTGCCAAAGAATTAAATATTTTTACCAAAATAATTCCGGCTTGAATGCAGCAAGAAATGCTGGAATAAATCTGGCTTGCGGTGAATTTTTAGCATTTCTGGATTCTGATGATATTTGGCTTCCGACAAAACTTGAAAAACAAGTGAATATTCTGGAAAAATATCCTGATATTTGCCTTGTATACTGCGGAACACTTCTTATTAACGAAGAAAACAAAATAATAGGACAAAAACCTTTGGTTCAATATGGTGGATATGTTTTAAATAAACTAATATTCACAAATTTTTTATATAATGGTTCCTGTGTTCTTTTTAGAAGCAGCTGTCTTGATAAAGTCGGTCTTTTTGATATTTCAATCAAAAGAATGACTGATTGGGAATTTTATTTAAGATTTGCGCTCTATTACAGATTTTATGGAATTAATGAATATCTTTTAAAATACAGAATACATAGACAAACAATGAGCAGTGATTTTAAAAGCTATGAAAATTCCGGTTTCAAGATTTTAGATAAAATTTTTAATCATAAAGACTTGGATAGCAAGTATTTAACTTATAAAAATAAGGCTTTGGCTATGAGATACAGATATATAGGCAGGAGATATTTTGAAAATGGTTATGCGCAGGAAGCGAGAATATACCTTAAAGAAGCGTTAAAGCTTGATTTATCCCTACTTTATCAAAGTGATGTGAGTATTTTATATACTCTTTCATATTTTTCAGGTTATTTTATAAACTGCATTAAATCTTTAAAAAAATGCTTAATACCATTGTATTCAAATAATATCAATACGCTTATATCATTATTCAAGGGAACCTGGTTATAAAATTTGGAGTAAATAATGAAAAATATTCTTATTAGTATTTGTATCTCTAATTATAATTATGAAAAATTCATAAAAGAAGCGATAGATAGTGTTTTAGCGCAAACTTACACAAATTTTGAGCTTATTATTATTGATAATGCTTCAACTGACAGTTCACCGGAAATAATAAAAACCTATAATGATCCAAGAATAAAATTTTGCCAAAATAAAGTTAATATTCCCCTTTATCAGAATATAAACAAAGCTATGAATATGGCAGAAGGCGATTTGATTGCCGCGCTTCATTCTGATGACAAATATGATCCAAATTTTCTTGAGGAAATAATTAAAGCTTACAAGCAATATCCAGCTTATAAAGTATTTGTAACAGGGGTTTACTTCTTACACAGCGATAAAAATTATTTTATTCCGTGGCATCCTTATTCAAAGACAGATAAACCAAAAATTAAATCAAAAAAAGAAGTTTTATTAAGATTTTCTCTGGAAAATAATATAGGAAAC
Source organism: bacterium (assembly GCA_043797105.1). GTDB lineage: Bacteria > Cyanobacteriota > Vampirovibrionia > Gastranaerophilales > CAZEDP01 > JAZDPZ01. The sequence continues at coordinate 38,833 of JAZDPZ010000009.1, forward strand.
GGTGTTAATGTTGTTCTTCACAAGGATTGTCTTTCCAAAGCCGGAGGATTTTCAGACAAATACAGTTATGCGGCAGACTTTGAATACTGGATAAGGCTGGCAAAAAAATTTGATTTTGTTTATATACCCAAAATTTTGACATATTACAGGATTCATAATTCAAATCTTTCTCATGTGGTAAATAAAAATCTTGATATGTTTAAAGAAGGTCTGGAAATTTTTAATAAAAATATACTGGAAAATAAAGCGCTTTCAAAAGAACTGTATAAAAAAATTTCATATATTAATGAAAGAACTTTGGTTCACAAGGCATTTTGTATGGGAATTAAGTATAAATCAGGAAAAATTTCCAGAAATATGCTTGAATATTCAAAAAAAACTTATCCAAATCTAAAAAATGATCCTTATTGGTATTTTGTTTATTTAATCAGCTATTTTATTAATGGATGTTTATCCAGGATTAATCTGGTTTTTATATCTTTTTTAGGCAGATTAATTTTATATCCTTACAAAATTTATATAAATAATTTTCTTGAAAAATTGGTTAAAAATACTAATAACCTAAATATAGGATTTAAGTAGGTAACAATAAATTTTATACACCCACTTTTTTTTTAAAAGGAAAACTTATTTAAAAACCTAAAAAAATAAGGATTTCAGCGATTTTATAAGGCTGAAATCCTATAAATTTATTTTATAATGTTATCCTTCGATGTATTCTTTTAATCTTTTACTTCTATTTGGATGACGAAGCTTTCTTAAAGCTTTAGCTTCAATCTGCCTAATTCTCTCTCTGGTAACACCAAAAAGCTGTCCTACTTCTTCTAAAGTTCTTTGTCTGCCATCATCCATACCGAATCTTAATCTTAAAACATCTCTTTCTCTAGGAGAAAGACTACTCAAAACTTCTGCAAGATCTTCTCTTAAAAGTTCATGAGCAACTGTCATTACAGGAGCATCCGCTTCTTTGTCTTCGATAAAATCACCGAGTCTGCTGTCTTCTTCTTTTCCTATTGGAGTTTCAAGAGAAAGAGGTTCCTGCGCAACTTTGATGATTTCTCTTAGTTTGTTAATTGTAATACCCATAGTTTCTGCTATTTCTTCTTCAGTAGGCTTGCGGCTTAGTTCCTGCGCCAGTTTACGCGTAACTTTTTTTAGTTTGTTGATAGTTTCAACCATATGCACAGGAATTCTAATAGTTCTTGCCTGATCAGCAATAGCTCTTGTAATAGCTTGCCTGATCCACCAGGTAGCATAAGTGCTGAATTTATAGCCTCTTTCATGGTCAAATTTTTCAGCGGCTCTGATTAAACCCAGATTACCCTCCTGAATTAAATCCAGGAAAAGCATTCCTCTGCCAACATATTTTTTTGCAATACTTACCACTAAACGTAAATTTGCTTGTACAAGCTTACGCTTAGCCATTATACCTTCTTCACCGCCGCTTACAATTTTTCTTGCAAGCTCGATTTCTTCGTCAGCGGTTAAAAGTTGAATCCTGCCAATTTCTCTTAAATACATTCTTACAGGATCATCAATTGTTACTCCTCTTGGAGGAGTTAAATCAATATCTTCCAGATCAGTAATATCCACATCTTTGATAATTACTTCTTCTTCATCATCGGGATCCATAATGCTAATTGCGGGAGATCTGCCAAATAAACTGCTTATATGGTCGCTCTCCAAATCATCACTGCTTACTAAAATTTCATCAATGCCGGAACGCTTTTTTTTAGTAGTGTACCTTTCTGTTGTTTCAATCATATCCAGTAATGCGTCCTCACCTTTATTCTTCATTTTTCTGCTCATTTACAATCTCCAATCTAATTCTATTTGACTGAATGAACTCCTTAACCTTGTACTGTAATTGAAGTGAAAATACTTCATCATCTTTTACGGAATGATAACTTTGTTTTAATTGATCCTGCTCCTGTAAAGGAACGTATTGATTTATAAGTACAATGTTTTCATTAATATATTCTTTTAACAGCCTTGTGTCTAAATATTTTTTATCTTCTAATGAAAAAATAATATCAACGATAATCTTTTTTACTTCTTCATTATCAATAAACCTTGTGAATAATTCTTTTGTCAATTCCTCAACATTTTTTGCCCTTTTAATTACTTCCTCAATTTCATTCTTTATTAATAAAAAAACCGGTTCAGTAAAATTTACTTCTTTTAAATAACTATTTATACATAAACTTGAAAGATTATCACCATCCATAAAGTATAAACTTAATAAATTTTTTTGCGCAAGGACATGTTTATTTAGGTCTCTCTTTATGACCGGCTTAATATTTTTTCTATATTTTACGTTTTGTAAAGATTTTTTAATTTCTATTGCAAAAGATTCTTCATTGATTCCAAATTTTTCTGAAATAAGACGAATATATTCATCTCTGATAATAGGATTTTTAATTTCAACAAGAACCGGCATCAACTCCTTTACTAAGCTAAACTTACTTTGAGGGCTGTCAAAATTTCCCTTTGACTTTATTATTTCATTTATTTGATAATCTATCAAAGGTAAAGCCTGATTTATAAGTTTTTTATAAGCGTCAATACCCTCTGTTCTTATAAATTCATCGGGATCTTTTCCTATTAATGTTGTAATAACTTTTATTTCACAAGATGATCTATCATTAGCGCCTGAAAATACCGCAAAATTTTCATCAAACTGTTTTATATCTCCAAGTCGCTCAAATACTGATCTAATAACCTCAGCCCCACGGTTTGTCGCATTAATCCCTGCCTCATCCGCATCAAATGCTAGATAAATACGCCTTGAATTTGTATATCTTGCTATTATTTTAAGGTGTTGTTCTGTTAATGCTGTGCCTAACGTGGCAACCACGTTGGTCAATCCGTGGGTATGCGCTGAGATTACATCAAAATATCCTTCCATAATTATTACGCTATCAAGACTTTTTATGCTGTCTTTTGCCTGATATACGGCAAATAAACTTCTACTCTTATTAAAAACCAATGTCTCAGGTGAATTTAAATACTTTGCGCTCTGTGAATCTTCTAAAGCTCTTGCGCCAAAAGCTGTTATATTTCCATTTTCATCCTGTATAGGAATTATTATGCGATTTCTAAATCTGTCACAATAACCGTTTCCATCTGTTCTTTTTGATACTAAACCTGCTTTTTCCATTAAGTCTAAATTTATCTTATAATTGTCAATCAAATAATTTATCAGACTGTCAGACTGTCTTAATGAATATCCAATATTAAATTTTTGAATTGTTTGCCTGTCTATATCACGTTTAAACAAATAATCTTTGGCTTTTTGTCCTTCTTTTTCCTCTAAAAGCAAATTTGTATAGTAATTTGCCGCTCTAAGATTAATTTCATAAATTTTCTTTTTTAATTCGTTTTTTTCAGACGAATATTCATAAGAAGGTAATTTAAGTCCAAATTTTTGAGCTAAATCAACAATAACCTCATAAAAAGTATGCTTGTTAATTTTCATCAAAAAACTTATTGAATCGCCTCCTTCTCCACAACCAAAACACTTAAAAATGCCTTTTTCAGGGTTTACAGAAAATGAAGGGCTTTTTTCCTGATGAAACGGACATAATCCCCAAAAATTTTTCCCTGCTTTTTTAAGCACAACATACTCAGAAACAGTATCAACTATATCAAGACGATTCTTGATTTCGTTTATAATGTCCTGGCTTTGAAAATTTTTTTGGGAATTATACATCATTTAAGCTAAAAACACTTCCTTTCTTCTTCCGTTGTATATATTAAAAACCATCAAAATTATAATTGCCTAATTTCTCGATTCCAGGATGAAGGCACAAATTTTTCTATATATTGCCGAACAGCGAATCTATCAGTCATTCCGGCTATATAATCAGCTGCAATTCTTTCTATGGAATCTGAATAATTTTTAATATTTTCTTCAACAGAATAATAATTTTTAATATAATAATTATAAAGTTCGGTTACAACCTTTTTTGCTTTATACTCTTCGGTTTTTGCGGGTGAATCAATATAAACATTAACAAACATCCAGTCTCTAAGTTCGTTCATAGCTTCAAGACACTTGTCAGACATAGAAATTTTTTTATTTTTTTTATTATTTATATTTTCGCTGCTGTTTATAATAATGTCTTTAACCATTGCGGTAATTCTTTCATTTGTGGTATTTCCAAGTATTTTAGTGCAGGTTTCAGGCAGATCAACTGTTTTTATTATTCCTGCCCGTATCGAGTCTTCAATGTCATGGTTTAAATAAGCTATTCTGTCCGCAATTTTAACTATCTGACCTTCAAGAGTAAAGGGTTTTATATTTCCGGTATGATTTAAAATTCCATCCAAAGTTTCATCAGTCAGGTTTAAATTTTCAATAATGCTTACAACTCTTACACTTTGCTCATTATGCCTAAAACCTTCAGGAAGAAGTTGATTTAATACTTCTTCGCCTGTATGTCCAAAAGGAGTATGTCCTAAATCATGCCCAAGAGCTATTGCCTCTGTCAGATCTTCATTTAATCTGAGCGCTCTTGCTATAGTCCTTGCTATTTGGGAAACTTCCAGAGCATGAGTAATTCTGGTCCTGTAATGATCTCCTATAGGTGAAATAAATACCTGTGTTTTATGCTTGAGTCTTCTAAAAGCCTTGCTATGTAAGATTCTATCCCTATCTCTCTGAAATTCTGTTCTTATTGGACAATCTTTTTCCTGTGTTTTTCTTTTGGAAAAAACGCTCTTTGCGGCAAAGGAGCTTAAATAAGCCTCTTCAAATTCAAGTTGCTGTAATTTTATATTTAAATCTGCCATAACAGAATATTTTAAACGTTTATAGAAGAAATAACAAACATTACTTCTTCTGAAAAAAGATTAGGCAAAAGTTTACAAATAAAATTATTTTTTAACGCGGCTTTGGTCATATAAATTTCATTTAAAACAGTTATTTTTCTTTTATCGCAGAACTCTCTAAAGTCTTTAATGGTTAAAAGATGAATATTTGGCGTATTGTACCATTCAAAAGGCAGAACATTTGATTTTGGCATCCTGCCTGTAAAAAATAACTGTGATCTGACTTTCCAATAAGCAAAATTTGGAAAGCTAATCACAATTTTTTTGCCTACTCTTAACATTTCCTGAATCACATAATCCGGTTTATGGGTTAACTGGAGAGTCTGATTCAGAATCACATAATCATAAGACTTATCCTGATATTCTTTTAAACCTTCGTCAATATCTCCCTGAAATACGGAAAGACCTTTTTCAATACATTTAATAACATTATCCTCGCTAATTTCTACTCCCCTTGCTCGAATATTTTTTTTATCTTTTAGCAATTTTAAAAGTTCTCCTGATCCGCAACCAAGATCAAGCACTTTTGAGCCTGATTCTATAATATCAGAAATTATTTCGTAGTTTAAATGAAGCCCTTTTGAATCTATATAATGATCGTACATAATTTTTTATACAAGTCCCAAATGAATTTAAGAAATGTTTTTGGGAATAGATAATTACTTTTTAATTATACATAAATTAAAAAACCAAAAACCGATTTTAGTTGAGTATATTATATACCCAGAACCCTTGTTTTAAAACATTGTTTTTTTCCACAACATAAAAATCGTTATACTTGTTACTATAACTGCAAAAACCGAAATATAAACAAAACCGTTAGAAGTTTCTCCCCATGGAACATTAACATTCATCCCCCAAAAACTGGCGATCATAGTTGGAATAGCCAAAAGAATCGTCATAGTTGTTAAAAATTTCATAACAATATTTAAATTATTCGATATAATTGAAGCAAAGGCATCCATCATGCTGCTTAGAATATTACTGTGTATTTCTACCATTTCAATAGCTTGTTTGTTTTCAATAATAATATCTTCCAAAAAATCTTTCTCTTCTTCATCGACTTTTAATAAATGCATAAAAATTTTATTTTTAAAAAGACGCGATAGTTTTTCCATTACAATTCCATTATCTTTTAGCGCTGTAGTAAAATAAACCAAACTTTTTTCCAGCTCCAAAAGATCAAAAAGAGCTTTATTTTTCATGGATTTTCTAAGATTCATCTCTATTTCATCTGTCTGTTGATTAATATCTCTTAAATATTTTAAATAAAGTTTTGTTGATCTAAATAAAATTTGAAGTATAAAAGGCGCTTTTTTTGATGTGTCAAAATATTTGGCATTTTCAGGACTAAAATAAGAAAGAACTTTGTTCTCTTTAAGACAAACAGTAATAAAATAATCCAAAGTAATAATAATACCTAAAGGCAAAGTATCAAAAATATTTTTGCTCTCCATTAAAGGCGCATTTATTATAATCAGCAGACTATTGTCATCTATTTCAATATGAGGTCGTTCTTCTTCGTCAAGTGAGGTTTTTAAAAAATCCAAAGAAGAAATATCTATAATTTTCGCAACAGTTTTTATTTCCTCAGCAGTAGGATTTATCAAATTAAACCAGCATCCTTTTTCAGAAGAATGCGCGGAAATCTCCTGAAGCGATCCATTTTCTTTGCTTATATATTTATTTAACATAGCAAGTAATTATTTAAAAAAATAAGCCCCTTAAAAGCAATAAAAGAATCGTGGCTGCGGTAAGGCTTGTATTCATTGTCTTATATTGTCTTAAAGCAGACATATCTTTATATATATCACTTGAAGCCTGAGCTTGTATTACAGTAGCTAATCTTTCTAATCTTTCATCAACAGTAGAATCAGAAGAAACCTCATTAAAAATAGAATTTTCCAGTCGCGCCATCCTGTTTTCAATTGAATCACCTATATATACCTGATTAAAGGTTTGTTTTTCCAATTGAGTTAACAAAGAATTAATAGAATTTTCATCCATTGAATTGTTTGTTTTAGTAGAAGCAGAAGATTCATTTTGATTTCCAAAGACAACTGAATACAGTCTATTTACTCTTTCATCCCATGTTTCATTAAAATTCCGATTAAACATGATTATTTCCAGTCTTTCAATCCGTCTGTTGATATTTTCATTTGAAAAACTTCTGCTTAAAACTTTATTTTCCAGCTCATCTATAATATAAGGGTCTATTTGGGGTTCATTTGACAGGGCTGGAGTTGAAACAGGAGTTTTTGAAACCACCTGATATTGATTTTTAAAAGTATTTTTTAATCTTTGTATTCTTTGCTGGTATGTATCTGCGCTGGCTTTACCAAAAGCATTTATTTCTATACGATTAAGCCTGTTATTAACAGAATCGTTTTGAAACTGCGCATTAAATAAATTTTGTTCAATATTTGAAATATAGTCTTTATCGTCAAAAGCTTCAACTCTTAAGCATACAAATAAAATTAAAACTGAAATTAAAATCAAAAAAATTTTAAATTTTTTCATCTGTAGTATTTTCCAGGTTTGCCAGTGCTTTTACCACTGCTTTATTATCTCTTCTTGCTCCAATAATTAAATAATACATTTTATCTTGCTCAAATTTCACTAATTTATCATTAAGATAACAGGCTAGATTTTTTGTATTATGATCCTGTTTTATAGAAGAATAAGCTTCTACATTAAACTTGTCATAGATATTTAAAATTTCAATATTAGCTTTTATTGTTTTGCTGTTTTTAGCCAGAATTTCTCTAAAATTATCCATTTCATTCCTTGAAAAATATGATTTATAAACAGATTTTTTAATTACAGGAATTTTATACAAAATTTTCTTGTTAATTTTACGGATATAAGGAAAAATTTTAACTATTTCTTCTGTTATTCTTGTTTTTTGATCAATTTTTATGATGTTGTTTTCAATATTATTGAATATTGTTTTACAAGCTAAAACAATATCCCTATCAGGCGATTTATTTATTTTTGCGGATAATTTTAAAGGATAATTTCTATATAGAGTTAAAATATTAAAATTAGAATGTTTCCATTTGATTGAAGTATGAATTGGCTCGCTTAATATTATATTTGGAAGCTTGATCTTAAAATATTCAGGATTTTCATTGAATTTTACAGTGTATTCAATATTTTTTCTCCTGATTAAAACATAAAGAGAATTTAATTTTTTAATATTTATATTTTTTGATAAAGTTTTAGAATCTTTGATTTCCAAAGGAAATTCATTAAAATTGTAAAAATATACAGAAACTTTTAAGCCTGTTAACTTAGCTACCAGGAAATAATATAATTTTTTCAGGTTAATTTCTTTACTAAGTAAGTGGGTAATATACACCCACCCCCCTCGAGGGAGGGGAATTAGACTAGGGTAGGGCTTCGCCCTACACCAAACCCATTTTTTAAAAAGTAAAAATTTATTGTTCATTACTTAACTTAAATAAAAGTAAAAAAGTTAAATTTCCTGATTGCATATTAATTCTAATGTTTTATTAATTCTTGTAAGAGGTTCGTCTATATCTATAAAGTTCCCGACTTCTGTCAGTGTTTTTATAATTGAGCTGAATTTCTCATTTTCTTCACAGTTAAAATCATGATTAAACTGTAATCTTACAGGACAACTTGAATGTGAGGTTTGGAGCAAAAATTCTGATTTTTTTACTTTAGAAATTTCTCCGGGTTCAGACATAGGAGATGTTTTGGTTGGTGAGACTCTGACAATAGTTGTATTATCGGATTTATAATGTAAAAGACTGTCATCCTGAACCAGTAAAACTTCGATTTTATTTGAAATAGCCTTTATCAAACTGTCTGTTATTACATCAAGCTTGATATATTTTTCTAATCCTTCTCCGTACAGTACCTGCTGAATTTTAGTTGGAATAATAGGATCAGTATATCTGAATTCCAGAGGAAACCCTTTATAATCAGTTATTAAAACAGCGCCAATATATCCTGTGCCTGATGAATATGCAGCTCCGTAAGCCAGTTTGATTTGTTCAAAGCTCATTTTTTATATTATTCTCTTTCTTGAAGATCTGGAATTTAATAATTTTCTCAGCCGCATGATTGCCTGAGCATGAAGCTGACAAACTCTTGATTCTGAAATAGATATAGCTTCTCCTATTTCCTTTAGAGTCATATTTTCATGATAATAAAGAGCTAAAATCATTCTTTCTCTTTCAGGCAATCTTGTTAAAGCAAGAGATAAATCTTTTTTAACATCTATTGTTTCAAGTTCATCCAATGGATTTAATGTTCCGTCCTGGATAGTGTCTATTATTGCCAAACCATCAAATACAGTGTCTTTGCTATTATCATATATTGAAATTATTGTATTATTTTCTATCTCAGCTATAGCCATTTGCACTCTTTCCTTTGAAATATTTAATTCTTCAGCGACCTCTTCGTTAGTTGGCGTTCTTTCCAATTTTATTTGGAGGTTTAACATAGCTTTTTGAACTTTTTTGAGCCGTCTTCGTGTGCCTTTTGGCATCCAATCCAATTCTCTTAATTGATCAATTATTGATCCTCTGATACGCATAAGCGCATAAGTTTCAAATCTTACTCCCTTACTTGGCACAAAGCGTTTAATAGCGTCAATTAATCCTTCAACTCCGTAACTGCTAATATCTTCTGTTGTAATAGAACTTGGAAGAGTCATTCTTAAACGTCCAACAACATACTTAACCAAATAAATATATTGAATAATCAGTTTATCTCTAAATTCTTTGTTTGATTTATCAGCAATATATTGAACCCATATTTTATCAATTTCCGGATCCAACATTTTTGGAGTTTTTTGTTTTCTTGTTTCAATTTTGATACTTTTTGCAGTATCCATTTATACCCTTTAATCTTCCCACGTAAAATTTGTTAGTAACCCACGGAGAAAAAAATTTTCTCTCTACCTTAAATTTTAATGAGCTAGATTAAGAAGTCATCATTCAAAGGTTGTAATTTATCCAAAATACATAAATTTATTGTTTATTATTTAATCTGATATCAGAAGATAATTTATGCGCGTACAATCCCTCAACTTGCGCAATTTTTGAGGCAATAGGGCATAGTTTTGACTGCGCGGCATGTTTAGATATTTTTTGAAAAGTTTGAATTTTTACAAAATCAAATACGCTTAAACCACCTGTATATCTGGCAATACCATTTGTCGGAAGTATATGATTTGTGCCGCTGCAATAATCTCCAAAAACTTCAGCTGAATAATTCCCTATAAATAAAGAGCCATAATTTTTAAATTTATCAATATACTCATCAGCCTTGCTAAAACATATTTCAAGATGCTCAGGAGCTTTTTTATTTGCAATTTCTACAGCTTTGTCAAAGTCTTTAACCAGTATAATTACACCATTTTTAAGAGATTCTTTTGCAATATCCGAAGTTTTTAAATCAAGCAAAAATTCATCTATTTTTTTAATGACTTGTTGAGCCATTTTTTTTGAATCAGTTATTAAATAAGCTCTTGCTTCTTTATCGTGTTCAGCCTGAGCTAATAAATCCGCTGCAATAAATGCAAAATTCGCAGTTTCATCAGCTATAATCATAACTTCACTTGGTCCTGCCAAAAAATCAATTCCACATACTCCATAAACTTCTTTTTTAGCAGCAGTTACGAATTTATTTCCAGGACCTACTATTTTATCTACCTTTGGAATGGATTCTGTTCCATAAGCCATTGCAGCAACAGCTTGAACTCCGCCTGCATTAAATATCATATCTGCTCCGGCTAACTTGCATGCAGCAATTGTAACAGGTTGTATTTTAGGACTACAGGCTATAATTTCTTTTACTCCGGCTATTTTTGCAGGAATTATTGACATAATGGCAGATGACGGAAGAGGATAATTTCCTCCCGGAATATAAACTCCTGCTTTATCAATAGGGATTACTTTATGTCCAAGCTTTATGCCATCAAAATCAAGTTCAAGATTTTTTAAAATACTAAATTGAGCTTCTGCAAATCTTTTTACATTGGATATAGCAGTATTCAGGCTGTTAATTACATCTTCTGAAATCTCATCTAAAGCTTTTTCTATGTCTTCATCACTAATAAAAAAATTATTGCCGTCAAAATCTCCAAATTTTCTGCTGTATTCAATTACGCTTTTATCACCGTTATTTTTAACATCAGAGATAATTTTAGATACTGATTCTATGTCTGAAAACTCTTTATATTCAAAAAAATCGCTTTTTAGTTCGTGTGATTCCAGTATTTTCATTTTCTTCTTGAAGCAAGTTGATTTATTACATCATCTATAGTTATATTATTTTTCACCATAAGGGCAAGCACAAAATACGTTAAATCAGCTATTTCCCAAGAAAGTTCATCTTTTGAAACAGCCTGAATTACCTCAAATGCTTCTTCATTTATTTTTCGCTTTAACAGATTCTCATCTTTAAAGAGCTTTGTAGTAAAAGAACTTTCCGGCATTTTTTCAAGTCTTTCAACAAGAATTTCATAAAGCGAATTTAGATTAAATTCTTTATTTTCAAAGCATGAATACTTTCCTGTATGGCATGCAAAGCCTGTCTGTATTACTTTATAAAGCAATGCATCCTTATCACAGTCATATTTTGCGCTAATTAATTTTTGAACATTGCCGGAAGTCTCGCCTTTAGTCCAGAGAGAATTTCTTGATCTGCTAAAATAAGTTGCTTTGCCTGTTTCAAGAGATTTTTTAACAGAAGTCCCGTTGCTAAAAGCCAGCATTAGAACCTGTTTTGAATAAAAATCCTGAACAATCGTTGCAATTAACCCGTTATTTTTTTCAAAATCCAATAAAGAAGTAAAGGCTTCCAGAAGGTCAATTTTTCCTGTATAAATACCCATGCCGAGCTGACAGCTGGTATTTATTTTGTCAAGTTCGATAATTTCCTCTATTGAGCTTATACCGCCGGCAGCAACAAGCTCTTTATCCGTAATTGATCTTATATATTTTATGGATTCAAGGTCTGTGCCCTGCATCATGCCTTCTTTTTCAACTATAGTATAAAGATAGCCCGAACAAAAATTATCAAATCTCTTTACAAGCTCTTCCGGTGTATTATTTGATTCTTTTTGCCAGCCCTCTGTAACTACTCTGCCTTTGTTTGAATCTATTGCAACAAGTATTTTATTTTTAGGAAGCTGACTTAAAAACTCTTCAGAAGCTTTAGTGCCAATGATTATTTTTTTTGCGCCATTTGCAATGATTTGTTTTGCTTTTTCTATAGTTCTTATACCGCCGCCAACTCTACATTCCGTTATTTTACAAAGTTTTTTAATAATTTCTGAGTTATCGCCCCTGCCAAGTGCTGCATCAAGATCAATTACAGCAATTTCACCAAACCTGCCAAAATACTCTGCAAGCTCAAAAATATTTTCTCTTTCGAGCATTTTTTCTTTGCCTTGTTTGAGTTGGACAGCTTTTCCATCCATTATATCTATGCTTGGTATTATCATTTTTTAACCAGCTTGTTTTTTCTTGATTTCTAATGCTGCATTATGTGAGAGCACATAAACAGCGCAGGTTTTATAACTCTTCATATACCAGGCACAGGTTTCTTCAACACAAATTTGTGGTATTTCGTTTCCTGCGCTCATAAGAGGACATATTGGAGTTTGGGTCATATTTGTATCTCCTTGTTTTTCAAATACCTACATTGATTCCGGAGCAGAAACTCCGAGCAAACTTAAAGCATTATAAAGCACTTGCTTTGTAGCATAAACAAGAGATAATCTGGCTTTCATAACTGATTCTTCAACATTTAGAACCCTTGAAAAAGTGTAAAAATAATGAAAATCTCCTGCTAATTCCTGAATATATCTGGCTATCACATTGGGAGCTCTTAATTTTAAAGCAACAAGAACAGTATCTTTAAAGGATTCAAGCTTTACAGCAAGATTTCTTGTTGATTCCAGTTCTTTTTCGTCTTTTGTATGCCATAGGGCATCTAAAAGAATTATATCAAATTTTTCAGAGTTAATAATATTATCCAAATTTTCCCTGCTCATAAGCGGGGGCAGGATATTTTTTTTATCCTGGTCAAATCTTTCTGCTAAAGCGGTTCTTAAAATGCTTGATGCTCTGGCATGGGCATATTGAACGTAATAAACAGGATTTTCATCAGAACATGATTTTGCAAGCTCTACATCAAAGTCAAGAGTAGTATCAATGCTTCTCATAATCATCCAGAAACGTGTTGCGTCAATTCCAACTTCATTAACAAGCTCTTCCATTGTGAGCATTTTCTTTCTTTTGCCCATTCTTACCTGTTCTCCATCTACAATGAGATTAACAAGCTGTCCAAGAAGAACTTCTAAACAATCATTGTCATATCCTAATGCTTCAATAGATGCTTTTATTCTTGGAACATAACCATGATGATCCGCTCCCCAGATATTTATAAGCTTATCAAAGCCTCTTTTTAGCTTATCATAATGATATGCAATATCAGCCGTAAGATAAGTATAAGCTCCATCTGATTTTATAATAACTCTATCCTGATCGTCCCCATATTTAGAGGATTTAAACCATACTGCTCCGTCCTTTTCATAAATTTCATCCTGAATTTTTAGTTTTTCAATGGCTTCTTTAACTTTTCCTCTTTCATGAAGAGTTGATTCACTGTACCAGAAGTCAAAATCAACTTTAAACCTATATAATAAATCCTTTTGTTCCTGCAATAACAATGCCTTTGCATAATCAGACATTTCTTTTATTATAATCACGGAGGGATTATAGGGATCAGGATTATTTTCATAAAATTTTAGAGCTTTTTCTTTATTTTCTTTTAGATAATTTTGAGCAATATCCAGAAGATACTTGCCAGGATAATAATTTTTAGAGCCTTCTTCTTCTGTTTCAGGAAATTTTACGTCATATTCAAGAGTTTGCAGTACTCTTAACCAAAATGATTTCCCAAGACTATTGATTTGATTGCCAATATCATTTATATAAAATTCCTGAAGAACTTTATATCCTGAAAAATCCATCAAATTAGCCAAAGCGCTGCCGACAGCAGCCCATCTGCCATGCCCTATATGCAAAGGACCGGTAGGATTTGCGGAAACATATTCTAAAAGAACTTTTTCTGAGTTTCCAGAATCATTCCTGCCAAATTCATTTTTTTTCTCAATTATTGACTTTAAATTATTATTAAGCCAGCTATAGCCGAGCTTAAAATTTATAAAACCGTTTATTGCATTTATTTCAACATCTTTCATTTTAATATATGGCAAAATAACCTGAGCTATTTGAGAAGGGGGTATTTTAGCAAATTTTGCAAGCGAAGAAATATTTATGGCATAATCACCAAATTCAGGATTTTTTGTTTTTTCAACAGCCAAGTTTTCAGATAATCCTGATTTTAATTGTCCAAGATTTCCTGATTTTGCTGCCTGGTCAATTGCATTTATAATTTCATCAAAAATTTGTTGTTTAATCATTATTTTTCCTGAGAATTTGTTTTAGAACTTTGTTGACTGCCTCCTTGTCCTTTTATTGGAGAGCTGGGTCTTGGAGTCGTAGGAGGATCATTTTTTCCACCTCTAAGCACAGCGCCTTCAATAATTTCTAAATAATTTTGAGTTTTATCCATAAAAAAAACCTCCTTATTTTAATTCGCTAAATTCAGTTGTTTAATCATTATTTTTCCTGAGAATTTGTTTTAGAACTTTGTTGACCGCCTCCTTGTCCTTTTATGGGGGAGTTAGGTCTTGGAGTTGTAGGAGGATCATTATGTCCTCCTTTAATTATAGGTCCTTCTGTAATTCGTTTATTTTTATCCATATTAAGCCTCCTTATTTTGTTGTTCTTCTCTGAATTCAATAGTTATATCATCTTTATTCCTGGAAATATAAATACCATCTAATGTATATAATTCATCGCCTGTACTGTTTTTATATACCTGTACATTCTTTATAAAAAGCTCACAAGGGTCTAAAGTATCAGAAAAAGATTCAACCCATCCATCAAATACTAAATCATTTTTTATATCTCTGACAGTAACCCACTTAGTATCATTTGAATCAAATATATAACACCAAGTATTTGGTTCAGGCGTTTTTTTTGTTACATTAAATTTTCTCATTATTTTATGAAATAATTTTTCATTTATTATATAAGAAATAATTATTGCATTAGCGACTGCTAATATGCTTACCCAGAAAATTTCCAGAAATTTGATTTTAGAGTCTGTATTATTTAAGACATTAAAAAAATAAATTTGATTATCTATATTTAAGATATTCAATTTATTTAAGACATATAAAATTCCATAATAATTAAAATATGCTAAAAATCCTAAAACAAAAGAATATACTATAAAGTAACTAAATTCTTTTTTCTTGTAAAAAATTAGACTTTCAATAATTAAATAAGAAATTATGCCCGGCAAAAATAAGCACATTATTTTAAGTGTAAAATTTGTTAGTTCACCCATTTTAAACAATCCTCTATTTAATAAGAGAGTCCGCTTTTAAACGAACTCTCTCTTAAATCTAATTTATTTTATACAAGAAATGCTACCAGCAATAAGGCAACTATGTTTAAAATCTTAATCATAGGGTTAATTGCGGGTCCGGCTGTATCTTTGTAAGGATCGCCGACCGTATCGCCTGTAACCGCTGCCTGGTGAGCAAATGAACCTTTTCCGCCAAGATTTCCGTCTTCAATATATTTTTTGGCATTATCCCAGGCTCCACCACCGGTTGTCATTGAAATAGCTACAAATAAACCTGTAACAATACTTCCAACTAAAACTCCGCCTATCATTTTAGCTCCTGCATAGGTAGCTATACTGGCAGGCAAAGCTTTTCCTATTAAAAGGAGCGCTATAGGAATAAGAACAGGCAATAAAGCCGGAATCATCATTTGCTTAATAGCAGCTTTTGTAACAATATCAACACATGAAGCATAATTAGGCTTTGCTGTTCCTTCCATTATGCCGGGGATTTCTTTAAACTGTCTTCTAACTTCTTCAACTACCTTGCCGGCAGTTTTTCCAACAGCTTCCATAGCATAGGATGCAAACAGGAATGGTATTAAACCGCCTATAAACAAGCCTATAATTATATAAGGATCAGCTAATGAGAACATAGATTCATTAATTTTTGAAAATCCACAGCAGCCTTTAGCAGCTTCTTTTAAATCCTGTATATAAGCTGAAAACAAAACTATTGCGGCTAATCCTGCTGATCCTATTGCATAACCTTTAGTGACAGCTTTGGTTGTATTGCCAACAGCATCTAACGGATCAGTAACGCTTCTTACTTCATCTCCCATTTCTGCCATTTCTGCAATACCGCCGGCATTATCTGTAATTGGACCATAAGAATCCAAAGCTATAATTATTCCTGCCATTGATAACATAGCCATTGCAGCTAATGCTACGCCATATAAACCAGAAAATGAATAAGAAATAATAATACCGAGAGCAATAACTATAACAGGTAAAGCAGTTGATTTCATCCCTACTGCTAAACCGGCTATTATGTTAGTGGCATGACCTGTTAAAGAAGCTTCTGCAATGCTACGAACAGGTTTAAATGCCGTAGAAGTGTAATATTCAGTAATCATTACTATTAAAGCAGTAACAATAATACCCACCGATGCAGAGGCAAACAATGCCATCGGAGGATATATTATGCCATTATACATTAAGCCTTCAGGAAAAAGTCCAAATGTCGTCATAATAAAGGCAAAAATAGAAATAACTACGGTAGCAATCAAACCCATATATAAAGCTTTCATTATTTTGTTGTCTTTGCCCAGTTTAACAAAGAATGAACCAATAATTGAAGCAAGAGCAGACATTCCAGCTAAAACAAGAGGATAAACAACCGTCATTTCATCTTTAAAAAGTATAGCTCCCAGTAACATAGCAGCAACAGCCGTAACCGCATAAGTTTCAAACAAATCAGCCGCCATGCCTGCGCAGTCACCAACATTATCACCGACATTATCCGCAATAACAGCCGGATTTCTTGGATCATCTTCAGGGATACCCGCTTCTACTTTTCCGACAAGATCAGCTCCAACATCAGCTGCTTTGGTATAAATGCCGCCGCCTAACCTGGCAAAAACACTTATTAAACTTGAACCAAACGCAAGACCTATTAAAGGTTTTACAGCTTCTTCCACAGGATAAAACATTCTTGTAATAGCATAATAACCGGCTACTCCAAGCAAACCTAATCCTACAACTAAAAAGCCTGTAACAGTGCCGCCTTTAAATGCGACGTTAAGCGCTGCTGCAAGACCGCTTTTTGCTGCCTGAGCCGTTCTTACATTGGCTTTAACAGAGACAAACATGCCTATATAACCAGCTAAAGCGCTAAATCCTGCACCTACAAGATAGCCAAAAGCAACTAGACAACCAAAAAGCCAACCTTTTTGCAGTCCAAATACAACTAATAATAATGCAAATAATACAACAGCAACAACAGCAACAGTAGAATACTGTCTATTCATATAGGCTTTAGCGCCTTCTTCAATATATGATGCTATTTCCTGCATTCTTTCAGTTCCGGCATCAAATTTTAGAACTGTTTGTCTTACCCAAAGACCACTAATTATTGTTATAAATGCAAATAAAATAACAATCGTCAAACAATAACTAGCAGGGTTTTCTAATAGAATTGTAAACATGAATTAAAATTCTCCCTCTCTTTCTATAAACTGCACATAATTAATGAAAAATATTTTTTCATTAATTTAGACTTGAAAAGTATAACATATAAACTTGCTCAATCAAGAATAATATCAATTTGTTTATAATTTTTAAGTAAATTTATATGTTCCTGCTGAATCATTTCACCTGCTATAAGAATTGGGATTCCAGGAGGATACGCAACAATGGTTTCTTTTGAAATAAGTCCCAGACTGGATTGAAGATTAATTTTTTTTGATTTTTTATAAAAAGCCTGACTTGGAGTAAATATAACTTTTGGATTAACCAAAGATGCAATATTTTCAGCTTGTTTATCAAAATTTTTTAGTAATTTTTTTGATTTAACTATTGAAACAGTTAATTTATCTAGATTTTTCCTGCTTGTGCCAATGCCGGTTAAAGCAAGAATCCCTCTATCATTATTTAATTCAACTTCAATATTATATTTTTCAAACAAAATATCAGCTAAATCCTGTCCTGATACTCCTTTTATCCCTAAAAATAATTTAGTTTTGTCAATGCTGTATTCAGAAGACTTTTTTAAAAATAATATATCTTTGTATTTTGAAAGATTTTGCTTGAATATATCAATATTTTCAAGCAAATTATCCAAAGTTTTCCCACCCTGTTTTGAATATAAATACTCTATAGCTCCCTCTATACTTGCTAAAATCACATAAGACGGCGAAGTTGTATTTACAATATTTAAACATTGCTGTAATGTTTCCGGATTTATTCTCGAAAATTTGCCCAAATGTAAAATTGCACCCTGAGTAAGACTTGATGCTGTTTTATGAAGTGATTGAACTGAAGCGTCAGCTCCCTGCTGAATAGCTGAAGTTGGAAGTTTTTTGCTAAAATTCCACAAAGCTCCATGAGCTTCATCAACTATAAATAAAATTTCTTTTTTCCTGCATAATTCAGCTATTGAAGCTATATCAGTAATAACACCCTCATAAGTCGGATTGGTAAGCCAGACTGATTTTATGTCAGGATTATTTTCCAAAGCTTTTTTTATTTTAATAAAGTCTAATTGTATTGGAATGTTCCATTCACTATGCCATTCGGGATTTATCCAGACAGGCTCGGCGCCGGATAAAATCAGAGCATTAACAACGGATTTATGAATATTTCTTGCAATTAAAACCTTTTCTCCGGGTTTTACAGTAGAAAGCATTAAAGCCAATATTCCCGATGATGAACCATTAACTAAATAATAAGAATATTTGCTTCCATATATTTCACTTGCTCTGATCTGGGATTTTAAAAGTACGCCAGCAGGATTTTGGAGATTATCAAGACCGATTATTTCAGAAAAATCAGCTTTAAAAACTTTTTTTCCCAGTAAATCCTCGATTTCCGGCAAAATTTTATAACCCTGCAAATGACCCGGCGTAGTAAATAATACAGGCTTATTTTCAGAAAATTTTTTTAAAATATCTATCAAATGCATATTTACAATCTAACTAAGTATCTTAAGACAACAGGATAACCGCATTAAAGTACTTTGTCTAATTTAATTAACTTTACTCTAAATATAATATCAAATTGATTGAGATAATAAAGATATTTATACAAGTCCCAAATTGAATTTAAGAAATGTTTTTGGGAGTAGATAATTCCTTCTTAATTATACATAAATTCAAAAACCAAAAACCGATTTTAGTTGGGTATATAAAAATTATGTTAGAAAATTCAAAAAAATTCATTTTATTTACAGTAGGTTTTGTTATGGTAATTATTATGGTTTCAGGATTTATATCAAACAAACCTGATTATATTTACTGTCCTATAACAAAAGAAAGTTTCAATATCAACAAAGCATCAAAATTAAACTGCGAAGACAGATTATTAAAAATCAAAGAAAATTCTTCTTTAATTAAAGTTATAGATATAGCTGAGAAAAATAAAAAAAGGTTTACGCAAGGGTATTAAATTCTAAAGATTTTTATAGACTTCTCGTCTGTGTTTTACGTCTAATAATAGAATTAATAACCTATTGTCGTATTTTTTAAATAAAATTCTATAGTCTCCGCTTCTGAGTCTGTATGTATTAACAAGACCTGTTAATTTAACAATATTACAATTACCATATTCAGATTCAAGTTTTTTAACATTTTTATCGAATTTGGAAAAAGATTTTGTAAAAATCTTTGAAAATTCAAGATTATACTTAATCATTGTTTCCAAAGACCTCATCATAGGTTAATGTTTTTCCGGTTTTTAGCTCTTCTTCCCCTTCTTTTATCGCTTGTAAATCTTCATCAGTTAAAGGTTCGTCATCAAGCGGAATATTTTCCCAAAAATCTTTTTCAAATTTATTTTTAATGAACTCAGCAAAATTAATAACTTCGGATATTTGTTTTTCATTAAGCTGATTAATTATTTTATTTAATTCTTCTTTTGGCGTAGCCATAATTTAGTCTCCATAAAGTCAAATTGTCTCTTGTTTAATATTCATTATAGCATATTAATTTATATTTTACGGGTATTTTTTTATTTTAAATCAATAAATATTTATTTGGAGAACTAATTACCCTTAAGGACTGCTGCTGCACAACCTTCACCAGTAGTAGGTGTACACTTATTAACAAAGCCATCATTAGCTCCAAAAGGCGCTAATCCTTTTTCCTGCACCCAGATAAAATAAATATCTTTCCCAAAGGTATTCGAACCTTTAAACCCGTTCACATCCGCAATTAAATACGCACAAACTGAAGGTGGAGGATTAAATCCAGGAATATTATAGCTACAACTAGAACTAAGAAAGTAAAAAGATAATAAAGCCCCATTATTTATAATTAAGCCAGAAGGATAACTGCCCCAACCTGTATAAGGAGTACCATTAGGTCTATAGAAACTGCCTATATCATGCCAACAACCTTGATTTAAGCATTATGATCACATGATTTATTATAATTTAAATATATTGAAAAAATATTTTTCATATTATCTATACTCGTAAAAACACCTTTCAAACTCCCTGCATTATCCATCAAAATCATTTTAGATGCTTGATCCATAACGGAATAAGTAGAAACAAAAGCTGTTTTATCTTGAGCATCCCTGATATTATGATAAACAGTCGGAATGGTTATACCTCCGATAACTCCTACTACTATTAAAACTATAAGAACCTCAGCCAAAATAAAAGCCTTTCTAAAAATGTTAGTTTCTTGAGAAAGTTTTGCTTTTCCTATGCTAATAATAAGCGCTGAACGAAAAAATATTATATCAAGATTTGAAAACATATATTTTTCTCTCTTTTTCATTATTTTAAAGTAACATATTTTATGTGTACCACAAATTGAAAAATCTAAACGCTAAAATCAACTGATATTAAGGAATTGTTACATTTTTCAAAAAGGGGAAATGTCTGCTAATAGGATTTTTTGACGATTATCACCTTAAATCCTTGACAAAATTAACTATGCAGGAATTTAATAAATTAATAACCAAATAGAGCTTGTCTTTAAGATATAATAAAAAGATTATTGAACTTTTATACGAAAAAAATTATGAAATATCTAAAAATAAAAAATATCTCTAAAATTCCGCTATTATTGGTCAAATTTTTAGTAAATGATGATCAATATAAGCTTTATCTTATAGTTGCTGTATTAATAGGCATTTTTATCAGGTTTTACGGTTTGGATATCCAAAGTTTATGGCTTGATGAAATTTATTCAACCGTTGCTTCTTCATCTTCAAGCATTTCAAAAATGTTTATTAACTGGATATTAACTGATGTTCATCCTCCATTATATCAATTATTTATATATTACTGGATTAAAATTTTTGGAAATTCCGAAATAGCAGTAAGATTACCAAGCGCTATAGCCGGAACACTTTCAATATTTTTAATGTATTTTCTTTCAAAAAGGGTTTTTAATAAGTATATTGCAACTTCTGCAACAATATTGATTTCTTTTTCATATACTGCAATATGGTATTCCCAGGAAGCAAGGTCTTATGGTTTTTTGTTGTTATTTTCAACCGTTCTGACTTTACTTTGGCTGGATATATTGAAAGAAATTGCTGAATTAAAAGCAAATAAGCTTATAATATATACTTTTGTCAGTATTATTACAGCATATTTACATTATTTTGGAGCTGTGCTTGTTTTTTTTCAAATAATTTATCTGCTTTTTATTACTTTATTCTGGTTTAAAAAAGAGGCAATAAAAATATTAATTTCTGGTTTTATAATTATATGCGTATTCCTGGCTTGGTTTTCTATTCATTTTGTCTTTATTTATTGTACAATAGGCGGCAATTTCTGGATAAAAAAGCCGGATATCGGATTTTTGATTCAATTAATCAACAGCTTAACTCCTTTTGATATTAAATTATTACTCATTCCTTTTTTTATTAATATAAAAACTTTTTGGTTAAAGCTAAATTTGTTAGAAAAAATTAAATTTTTAAAACCAAATTCTCTTTTTTCAGCATTGATTTATCTGACAATTTTTCCTGTTATAAGCTTGTTTATATTATCGCAGCATACACCAATTTTAACTATTAGAAATTTAATAATACTTTTGCCTTCTTTTTATTTATTTATAGCAGTTTTTATATCATTAAATCCTTTTTTTAACAGAGTAAAAGGCAATATTTTTGTTTTTATTTTTGCTTTAGCAGGACTTATTACATTTTTACCGTATCATTATAGTCCTTGTAAATCTGACTGGCGAGGAACAAGCAAATATATAACTGAAAATATTAATAATAACTCAATTATTTTTGTAGATAATATATGGTCTACAAATCCAGTTTTACATGAATTTTATCTGAATAAATTTAATAAAAATAATAAAAAATTGATTATAGAAGATTTTCTTCATTTGAAGAAAGATTTTTCGAAGCAAAAATACAGTAAAATATTTATCTTTAGCGTTCATAACAAACTTTCAAAAGACAAGAGACAAAAATTATTTGAAGAAAAACAATACAAATGCGCTAAAAAACATTTTTATCAGGTAAGTTGCTTCGAAGAATGTTCTTTTATCAAGTGAATTAGGTTTTAAAATTATTTTATACTCTTGAATTAAACTGATTTCTAATGTTTTTTTCAGGGGTTAGGGTAAACTTTAATATTACTAAATTGTCATCGCGAGGCTACATAGTAGCCGTGGCGATCCATAATTGTATATTTTTTAGATTGCTTCGGTGCCTAAGGCACATTCACAGGTTATTAATCCTTTCGGCTAGGACCTATGAAGGTGGCTTTGCCGCTCGCAATGACAGGAGAATATTTTTACTTGACGGGGGAAATACATGAAATATTCAAACAATTCTCTTTTTTATAGTTCATTGCTTTTATTTTCTGAAAAAGATATGGAAAAATTAAGCAAAAGCGCTGTATCTATTGCAGGTATTGGAGGAGTTGGAGCAATAGCTTCAGAAATGCTGGTCAGAAACGGCATAGCTAATTTAAAACTAGCTGATCCTGAACTTTACGAAGAGCCGAATTTAAATCGTCAGCTTTTTGCTACTGTTGAAACTATGGGTATTAATAAAGCAATCTCAGGATATGAAAGGCTTACAAAGATCAATCCTGACTGTAAAGTTCAAGTCTTTGACAAGGGTATTAATTTATCTAATATCAAAGAATTTTGCAGTAAAACAGATGTATTAATTTGCCAAACTGATACTGAATCAACAAAAATTATTATACACAGAGCAGCAAAAGAGCAGCATATTCCTGTAATTTGCGGTTCAAGAGGATCAATATTAGGACATAGATGGAATGTTATGGCAAAAACCTGGAATTATAAAAAATATCTTGATTTGCCCTGTTATGATGAAACCAATCATCCTGAAATTGCGCTTATTCCTTTTGAAGAACTTACTGAAGAATTATTAAACAAATATGACGAAACTATAAAAACTAAAAAAATGAATATTTTTTATGAATATGCAAAATTAAAACCGGAAATGTTCGGCAGTATTTCACAACAGGATTTATTTGAAAGAATCAACAACAGCAATAATTATTTTAATAGACATGTTTGTTCTATTTTAGCTAATACAGCCGGATGTCTTGCTGCAACAGCCACCATAAAACTTATTCTTGACGGACCTGAAGCAGATTTGGAAATTAATCTTTGGGACAATTATTCTGAAAAATTAATTCTAAAACAAGATGATGCTTTTGTCTCGAGTTTAATATAGTTTTCTTATATATCTTCCGGTAAATAAAATCGTTCCAAATTTAAAATTTTTCTAACTTCGTCATAAGTAAAATCTTTACAATCACTACATTTTTGTTGATACATTGACACAATCATAAAGATATCATTAGTAGATAGCTTTATCATTCTTCTTCCATTTTCATTATCAATAATTCGTGCCATTTTATACTCCAAATTTTTTAAAAAATGTTGACTTCTAATTAATATATCGGGATCTTTTAAGTAAAACTTTAGGATTAATTTTAAAAAATTAAGAAAAATATATTTAATTTACTTCAAAAACTCTGCAATCAGTGCCATTTGAACCAGTTTTTATATTAACTTTTTTTAAGCATTTAGGACACCATCCTATATAAGCTGTGCCATCCTTATTAATATATATTCTGTTATAGACATTACAGCATTTAAATAAGACACTAATGAACTTTTTCTTTGTCATTTTCTTTTTTGTTTATTTATTATAGTAACCTTTGAAAAAAATGAATTTTTATTGGCTTTTAATTTTTACTATAAGTCCATTACTGACAAAACTTCCTCCTTTATTTAACGGATAATTTACTATTTTGTCATGAACGAACATTTGAGTGGAACTTCCTCCATCCAGATTCATTGCATTGTAACAGCCAAAATTTTTCATTAATCTTGCAAGCTCATATAGAGAAACACCTGCTGATTTGTTTTGTCTTCCGTCTATGGTTACCATAATGAGTCTGTTATCTTCGGTATAACCAACAGCAGTCCTTGGATTACGACCAATAATTGAAGTAAGCTTTTGCTCTTTTGCATCTATATAAATTTGACCTTCCTTAACCAAATAAGGTCCGCCGCTTACGGCATGTTTTATGTCTGACCAGTCAGGATCGGTTGAAATCAAAATTTCTATAGGATCATTGATTTTTAGTTTTCCTAATTGTTTTTGAGAACCTGCTATAACAAAGCCTGATTCCGGAATATTAAGTTGATTTTTTGAAATTTCAATTATTTTGTTGTTTTTAACTGCTATTTGTATGCCGTATTGAGGAGTAGGAGGAGTTATTTTTCCCCATCTGCCGGAGTATAACAGTGTATAAGAAGCTAACATTCTTGGTTGATTTATATTATCAATTTTTATTTCATCGCCTTGCCGTGTAATAATTTTACCTTGCAAAGAAATTCTCGCCATTCTAAACTGATTGTCTTTTATTCCTAATGTTACTCTTTCATAAATAGGACCTGTCATTAATTCTTCATTAATTATTAAAGTGCCAAGAGGAACACCGGATGTAGGCTTGAAAAATGAGGCGTTAATTCCAGCAATACCATTATTTTGTTTTACTATATTGCTGATTTTTTTTGTATTTGCAAGGGTAATTCCAGCTAAAGCAGGTTCAATACTAATATATGGGTTGATTGCAGGATTTATCTCCAGAATATTTATAAATATAGGACCTGCTTTAGTATATCTTTTTATAATTATATGTTTTACGCCTGGTGCGATATATTTAATTAATCCATCTTTATATCGGGTTTTTACAAGCTGATCCCATTTATTTTTGTCTAATATAGGAGGTTTTATTGGCGCTATATAATAAGCTATGGGATTTGTTATCTCAAAATCTATAGTTGGCAGTTTATTTTCATAATTTTTTAACAAAAAATTTTTGTCTTCCTGAAGATAAGAAATGAGCAAGTTTTTGGTTGTTTCAGGAACAATTTTTAAACTTGCTTGAAAATTATTTGTTAAAATCGGCTTTGTCTTGTGGGTATTTTGAGAGTAAGATAAAGAATTTGATAGGGCTAAGCTGGCTTTGTTTATGAGTATATTTGTATCTTTGGTTTTATTTTGTGCTATAACCGGATATGCTGCTGTGTATAATAAAATAGCAAAAATACAAACCAGAGAAAATCTCTTGATTTTAGAAGCCATAATGTACATAAATCTCCACCCTATCTAAATTTACTTATTCTTAAATATGGCTTATTCTTTTTATATCTATATTATAGCAGATTCTTTTCTTTTTTCCTATAGTTTTTATAAGTGTTATAGCTACAATCGTTATTTATAAAGCTGATTATTATTGCTATTTAAGGATTTTGACAATGTATTTTTCTACAAACGTAGTAAAATTAAACTTAATATTTCTTAATAAAGCTCTACTAAAAAAAGAGCTGTCTTTAAACAGCTCTTTTTTTTATTTTTTAAATAATTTTACTCTTCGATAGTTATTTTTTTAAATTTTTGTTCTTCTTCCTTTGTTTTTGGAACTGTAATGGTTAAAATACCATCTTTAAATTCTGCTTTTGCATTTATATTATCTATTTTTGTTGGCAGAGGAACAGTTCTCATAAATTTACCATACCTAAGTTCACTTCTATAAATATTATCTTTTTTTTCTTCTTCTTTTCTTTTAATTTGACCTTTAACTGTAATTGAATCTTCACCAACTTCTATGTCTATATTTTCTTTATTTATACCTGGCAGTTCAGCTTTAAGCTGATAATTTCCATTTTGTTCATATACTTCTATAGCAGGTCTCCAGAAAGTTTCCTGTCTGCCTGTTCGCAATCCTACCAAGCCAAAATTTTCAAAAGCATCTTCCAACATATTATTTATTTCTTCTTGAATATCCTGCATAAAATAACCTGGTTTTTTAACTCTTATTAAATTCATAATATTACTCCTTTAATTAGTAAAAACAATTTCTTTTACTAATTATTACTGTTTTTTTTAAGTTATCTACCCTCTAATTAACTATTTAAATATTATACTATCTCTGCAAAATCCAGTTTTAATAAATAAAAAGCTCAAGCAAATCGCCAATTTTTATGTCAGTTTCATCTATGGTTTTGACAGGAATTTCAAGAATACTATAAGCAGTAATTATAAGAGGAGAAATTCTCCAGGGTTTCATATTTTTAATTAAATATTTGACTTTATTATTTTTGTCTAAAAAAATAACATCAAAATTAAATTTCATGCCAAATGAATGAATACAATTACATGGAATAATAAGTAATCCTTCTCCTTTATCCAGTTTTGACCTGTCTAAAAGACCTTGTGTTCTTTTTAGAAAATTATCCGCAATTTTAACTTTTTCAGCGATTAATTTTTGGTTTGATTTATTAATAATTCTCATAATCCGCCCATTACCATCTTTAGTTGCAGAAAGGGCTAAGCTCTTTCAAGCACAAATTTTAGTTGAGTATAACACAGTATAATAAAAATTAATCCTGTATTATTGCCTCAATATAGCGAACTATGTCTTTTTTAGTTTTGATATTATTTTTTTTAGTTTCTGTTTCTACAAGAGTTATAAGAGAATTAATATTAATTCTCTTAATATTATCGAGTTTTGTTTTTAGGTTTGATAATTTAATTTCATATAATTGTTCAATAATATCTATGATTTCTTTAATTTCTTCAACAATGTTATTCATGGCTAATTTATCCTCATAAGCTTAACAGAGTAATCTAAAAATTATTTTTTACTAATTAGATTAAAATTTAATTGGTAACCAGAGTAAAAAACTTATAAGCTTTACAAATTAATTTTTAAGAGTCTTTAATAATAAATTAACTCTAATTTATTAATTTATTATTAAAAAATTGTAAACTTTTTATAACTTTTATTAAGAAAAATAACTTTTTTTATTTATATTAAAATAATCTGTAATAATTCTTTACTTAAATAAATATAGAATGGATAAAAAATGACTCAAAAAACTGAAAATCAAAAAAAATATTTTTCAATTTCTCTTAAAAAAGTTATTTATTCTTTAGAATCAGGCATTTTTTCAAAATTAATTTGTGGAGCTGCCAATACTAATCAAAAACAAGTCGAAAGATTAGCTCTGATTTATTCGTTAGCTGGAATTAATGTTATTGATGTGTCTTTAGAAACCTATATTTCAGCAAAAATAGGAATAAATAAGGCAAAAGAAATCTATAAGAATAAACAGGATTTTTTTGTTAATTTTAATGAACCTTTAATAATGGTTAGTTTAAATGCAGGAGATGATCCGCACTTTAAAAAAGCCCAAATAAACTTTAATAAATGTGTAAATTGTCTAAACTGCATAAAAATTTGCTCTGCTAAAGCATTATATCAAGAGTTTGATATATTGAAATTTAATATTGAAAGCTGTTTTGGGTGTGGAAAATGTATAAATTTTTGTGAATATAATGCTATAAATTTAGTAAACTTAGAAAAAGATAAAATTTATAATGAATTTTACAATGAAATTGAAGCTATTGAAATTCATATTGGACAACATTCAGTTGAAGTCATTGAATTTTTCTTAAAAAATCAACTAAAACTTTTTTCAAAAATAAATTTAGTATCGTTCAGTATTAGCGCAAGTTTATTTAGCATGTCGCAACTTATAGAATATGCGAATTCAATAACAAAACTGACGGATAAAAAAGTTATTATTCAGCTTGATGGAGCTTCTATGAGCGCTACAAATCATTCCGCATCGGATATTCAGGCTATAGCTGCCGCTAATATTCTGGTAAATTCAAAAATTAATGCTTATATTCAAATATCAGGAGGAACAAATTATTTAACCAGGAGACATTTAGAATTATTTGATCTCAAAATTTCAGGGATTGCTTACGGAACTTATGCAAGAAAAATAATTTTTCCCTATATAGAAGAAGTTAATAAAGATTTTTTAAAAAATTTAAAAAAATACGTTAATATTGCTGCAAATTTAATTGCAAAATAGTATTAATTTAAAATATCTTTGGCTTTATACGAACTCCTTACAAGAGGAGCGCATATAGGATATTTAATGCCAATTTCAAAAGCTATTTGCCTTAAGCAATCAAATTCTTCAGGATCTAAATATCTGTGAACTTTCAGATGATTTCGTGTTGGTTGAATATATTGACCAATAGTCACAATATCGCAATTGTGATTTTTTAAATCTTTCAAAGTTTCGGTAATTTCTTCATAATTCTCGCCAAATCCTGTCATAAAACCTGATTTAGTATAAATTTCAGAATTTTGCGATTTAATATGCTTAATTAATTCTAATGATTTTTCATATTTAGCCTGAGGTCTGACTTCAGGATATAATCTCTTTACCGTTTCAATATTATGACCAAAAACATCAGGCTTTGCTTCAATTACCAGATCAACCAGGTCAAGATTACCTCCAAAATCAGGAGTTAACACTTCGATTTTGATATTTAAATTCATTTTTCTAATAGCTTTAATGGTTTTTAAAAAATGATTTGCTCCTTTGTCTTTTAAATCATCTCTTGTTACAGATGTTATAACAATATAATCCAAATTTAACTTATTAATAGCATTTGCAATGCGTTCAGGTTCGCTTTCATCAATAGGCTCAGGTATAAAAATATTCTCTAAAGCTTTATTTACGCTGCAAAAATTGCAATTTCTGGTGCAAACATCACCTAAAATCATAAATGTAGCTGTATTTTTTGAATAACACTCGTTTTTATTCGGACATCTTGCGCTTTCACAAACAGTGTTAAGTTTGTTCTCCCTCAAGACTTTTCTGACAAATCTTGTGGACTCGGTGTCTAATATTCCTCTTTTCAGCCAGTTTGGCAATTTTTGTTTCATTATTTTATTGTTTTATTTTTAAAGTATGTAAAGCTAGTCCGTCTATTCCTAAAAAAGCTTCATATAAAGCTTCTGAGCTTGTAGGATGAGCAAATACTGTTTCTTTCATATTTTCAGCTGTTAAATTTGAGTTTATAGCTATTGCTGCCTGTTGAATCAAACTTGCTGCATGATTTGAAACAGCATGAACTCCTAAAATTTTTTGTTTTGAAGCAAGAACTTTTACAAATCCTTCTACTTCATTTTCTATGACTGATTTTCCAATAGCGCCAACAGAAAAAATACTTTTTTCATAAGCTATTTCCTGAGCTGTAAGCTCTTTTTCCGTATATCCTACTGAAGCTATTTCAGGATTTCCATAAATAATTTTGGGTACTGAATTGTAATTTATATTAACTTTTTTGTTTAATAAAATATTTTCAACGGCTTTAATTCCTTGATGTGAAGCAACATGAGCTAATGGAAGTATTCCGGTAACATCACCAATAGCATAAATATTATCAATATTGGTTTTTAAATTTTCATCAACGGCGATAAAATCATTATTTTTAGCTATGCCAAGTTTTTCAAGTCCTTTAATATTGGAATTAGGTTTTCTTCCTGCTGCTAAAATTACCGCATCAGGCTTAAATTCTCTGTCATTGTCCAAAAATACTGTTTTATCCTTGATTTTTTCAACTTTAGTATTTATGCAATATTCAATTTTTTTTCTTTTAAATATTTTTTCCAATCTTTGAGATATATCTTTGTCAAACATTGGAGCAAGATTTGACGCTAGTTCCACAAGCACAACTTTTTTACCAAAACTTTCAAATATTCTTGTAAATTCAATGCCACTTGCTCCGCTTCCAATTATCATTACTGACTCAGGAAGTTCGTTCAAGGCTAAAACATCATTTGTATCAAGTATAAATTCATGATCTACAATTAATTTAGGCAATGATACCGGACTGGAACCAGTTGCCAAAATTAAATATTTAAATTCTATTTCCTGATTAAGTATTTTTATTTTATTTTTTGATTCTAAAACAGCTTCCCCAAAAATAATATCAATATTATAGCTTTTAATAAGCTGAAAAAGGCTTTTTCTGAGTTTCTCCACTATAAACTGTCTGCGGTTGGATATTTTTTCATAATCAAAACTTAAATTTTCTAAATTTATACCGAATTTGGAAAAATTTTTAGCTTCATTATATCTGTCAACACTGGCAATAATAGTTTTTGTGGGTATACATCCCTGGTTAAGGCAAACTCCTCCCAGATTTTTTTTTTCAATTAAAACAACTTTAGCGCCTAATTGTGCTGCTTTAATTGCGCTGATATATCCGCCTGGTCCGGCTCCTATTATAGCTATGTCATATTCCATAAATTAGATTTTATCATAATCAAGATTTTAAAAAATTCCGGATTATTAGTATTGGAAACTTTAAAAATTATCTATATGATCTTAATAGCTTCTGTTGATTTAAGAGGAATCCTGAACCCAAATGAGCTTCCTTCATTTAGCTTACTTTCAACAAAAACATGACCTTTATGATGCTTTTCAATAGTAATTTTAATCAGATGCAAACCTAAACCGGTGCCTTTTATCGTATGTATTTTATTTTCAACTCTGTAAAATCTGTCAAATATTTTACTTAAATGTTCTTCATTAATACCTATTCCATTATCCTCAACAGACACTTGCAAATAATTTCCTGTTCTGTCAATTTCTGCTCTTATTTTAACTCGTCCGCCTTTATGAGAGAACTTAATCGCATTAGATAAGAGATTTTTGAGCACTCTTTCGATACTTTCAGGATTTATCATAATTTTTGGCAAATTAGGTTCAATAATAATTGAAAACAAAAGATTTTTTTCTTCAGCAAGCACTTTCATTGATTTTATTGTAAGCTCAATGATTGGACCAATATCTGACGAAGCTTTTTCCAACTCTACATTTGGCGATTCAAGACGTGAAAAATCAAGAATATCATTTACCATTTTATTTAATCTGTCAGCTTCTTGATTCATTACGCCGATAAATTCATTTTTTGTCTTTTCGTCAAATTCATTGCCATAATTATATAAAGTATCAATATAACTTCTCAAAACAGTAACCGGGGTTCTTAATTCATGACTAACATTTGATATAAAGGTGTTTTTCATTCTTTCAATTTCGGCTTCTTTGGTTATATCATGCAGGATAAGTATGTAACCTATATATTCCTGATAAATGGTAAATATTGGTGAAGTAATAGTATTAATTATTCTATTATTGATTTTTATGCGAAATTGAAGAGGCTTTGCTTCAATTTCTTCTAAAGGAATATTTTTAAATCTTGTTATTTCTTCTTTAAAGCATAATTCCCCATTACAATCATAATAATCAAGAATATTTGTGTTAATTATATCTTTGGCGCTAGTTTTAATCATTTTTAAAGAAGCATTATTAACAAGAATAATTTTGTCATAGTTATCGCAAACAACAACTCCGTTTGCTATGCTCATTAAAACAGCTTCAAGTTTATTTCGTTCGTATGTTAGCTGATCTATATTTTTTTCTTCATATTGTCTTAATTTTGCAGACATTTCATTAAATGCGTTAAAAAGTTGTTTTATTTCACCCCAAAGATCCTTTGCAAAAATTTTATATCCAAATTCTCCTGTTGAAACTCTTTTTACTCCTTCAACCAATAGCGTAATCTGTCTTGTAATAAGCAGTGTATTAACTAAAACAGCAATAATAGATAAAATCCAGGTTATTGTAAATATCGCAATTATTAAATCTCTTGTTGTTTTTCCGATAATATTCATTGAATATCCTGTAAAGCCTAGCTGAACAGAACCTATTACCTGTTTTACCCCTTTAGTTTCAATGACTATTGGTTGACTGACTTCGATAGTTTTAGAAAGATTTTGCTCATTTGTAAGATAATTCTCACTATTTTTGTTTGCATATAAAACTTTTCCGTTTGCGTCTCTAAAAATAATATATAAAATATCTTTATTATTCTTAATAACAAGATCAGTATAAATTTTAAATTTTGTGGATCTTTGTTTTTCAGGTGTTGAAGCTATGTCAATACCTTGAACCGCTAGAGTCTCAGCAAGCATTAAGCCAAAATTATGATAGCTTTCAATCATTTTTTTTTGAATATTGCTTATAACAAACCAAGCAGTAAGAATAATTAATATTGAACTTAAAAGTGATCCAATAATAATTAATTTATTTTGTGTGCTTAATCCTAGAAAAAATGGTTTATTTTCTTTATCATCGGTAATATTTTTAAAAAAGTTACTCATATTTAAATAGTGAATAACTACTGTAAACTTGTTAAAATAAGGTTGCTTACAGATTTTAATGTGGCAAAAACTCCTGAACCTTCTTTAGCAACAGCTTCAAAACTTGGATAACTTTCTTTATTCAAATCTTTTTCAAGACACTCAAAACTTAGAATATTATCCATATCCCGTTTGTTATATTGAAAAACAACCGGAATATTATCAAGAGAAAGTCCATAATCTTTTAAATTTTCTATAAGATTGTGGAAACTTTCAATGTTTTCTTCCTGTTTTTCTATTCGTGAATCAGCTACAAAAATCAGACCGTCTATACCGTTTAAAATAAGCTTTCTAGCTGCATTATACTGTTTTTGTCCGGGAGCGGTATATAAACTAAAACTTGTGCTAAAGCCATTTACTTTACCAAGATTTATTGAAAGAAAATCAAAAAACAGAGTTCTTTCATTAAATCCTTCCAGACTGGTCATTTCACTTCTAATAGTAGGGTCAAGTTTATTGTAAATATAAATCAGGTTAGTAGTTTTACCACTTTCTCCTGTGCCACAATATACAATTTTGCAATTTATTTTGCGATCAGCGTAATTAACAAGAACCACTTTTATTTACTCTTTCATTTCTCATTTAATTTTTATACATCTATTATCCATGAAATTGTTAATTCCGACAAGGTATACTATTAACCTAATATAAATTAACAATAATAAAGAGTCTCATTGAGACTCTTTATGGTAAAAATATTTTTTGATTTTAACCTATGAAACCTCCTCCTGGTGATGGATATTCTCTATTACCTTGACTTAATAAAGATATTAATAGAGGTAAAAGTTGTCCTATATTTTGAAAGGAATTACCGCCATCAAAAATTGGAAAATTTTGTGGATATTGAGAATAATTACCGCCACCAAAATTGGAAAAATTTTGTGGATATTGAGAGTAGTTACCGCCACCAAACCTGAAATCTATACCTGGTTGGAAAGGATACATAAAAGACCTCCTCAATTGTTTGTTAAAAATTTACACAACTTATACACCCACACCTCATTTTCTTCTATGAGGAAAGGGAACTAGACTAAAGTAGGGCGAAGCCCATAACGCCAACCTATTTTTAAATAGTTGGAAATTAAAAATTTACACAACTTTTGTTTTAAGTGGGTAACAATAAATTTTATACACCCACCCCCTCATCCCTCCATGAGGAAAGGGAACTAGACTAAAGTAGGATAAAGCCCATACACCTTTTATTTTTATATAAATATTAAAGAAAAACAGAATATTTTTAGGCAGTACTGAATTGTTGGTTTATTTTCTTTTGTTTTTAAAATTTAATACCTCCAATATTATAAAAACAAGTAGTAATTAAAAATTGCCACTTGTTTATATAATAGTTGTATATTATTAATATTTTGTAATATTTATTTTTTTATATTGCTGTTTCTCCTGTTTCTCCTGTTCTTATTCTTACTACTTCATCTATTGTTGATACAAATATTTTTCCGTCTCCTATTGTTCCTGTTTGCGCTTTTTCTTTTACAGTTGCAATAGCTTTTTCAAGTATATTATCCGGTAAAACTATTTCTATCTTTACTTTTGGAATAAAAGGAATATGATATTCAGCTCCTCTGTAAAATTCTGTAAACCCTTTTTGTCTCCCAAATCCTTTTACTTCAGTAACAGTCATTCCTTGGATGCCTATTTCATGGAGAGCATCTTTTACATCATCAAGTTTAAATGGTTTTATTATTGCTTCTATTTTTTTCATATATTTATTTTACCTCCTAATATTTAGTAACTAAAATGTATAACTTCTTTCACCGTGCTGACTTAGATCAAGACCGGTTGTTTCGTCTTCTTCGCTTACCCTGAGTCCTATTGTCATATCAAGAATCTTCAGTATAATCAATGTAATTATGAAAGAATAAACCCATGCAGCAACAATACTTATGGCTTGAACCCCAAGAAGGGAAGCATTGCCATAAAATAAGCCATTATTACCCAGAGAATTAACGGCTTTGGAGGCAAATAATCCTGTGGCTAAAGCGCCCCAGGTACCGCCTATTCCATGAACTCCAAAAGCATCTAAAGAATCATCATATCCGAGCCTTGTTTTTAAGTTGACTGCTAAATAGCATATTATACCTGCAATAAGACCTATAAATATTGCTGCCATAGGACTTACAAACCCAGATGCCGGTGTTATAGCAACAAGACCTGCCACTGCACCTGATGCAGCTCCAAGAGCGGTTGGTTTTCCTCTATGCATCCATTCTATAAATAACCAGGATAAAGCTGCTGCTGCTGTGGCAATATGAGTTACAACAAATGCAGCTGTAGCTAAAGAACCTGAAGAAACAGCGCTTCCTCCATTAAAACCAAACCATCCAAACCATAATAAAGCTGCTCCCAGAAGAGTCATTGTTAAATTATGAGGGGGCATTGGTTCTGTATTATATCCTTTTCTTTTGCCTATAATAATTGCTGCTGCTAATGCTGAAATCCCGGAGCTTATATGAACAACAAGACCACCGGCAAAATCAAGCGCGCCAAGGTTTCTTATCCATCCTCCAACTCCCCATACCCAGTGAGCTAATGGAAAATAAACAAACGTTGCCCAAAGCACAATAAATACAAGATAAGTTTTAAATTTGAATCTTTCAGCAAATGCGCCTGTTATAAGCGCAGGTGTTATGACTGCAAACATCATTTGAAAGATCATAAAAGCTTGATGCGGAATAGTAGCGGCATAATCAGGATTTGGATCAAGACCAACCCCATTTAATCCAGCCCATTTCAGATTTCCGATAAAATGTCCCATATCAGGACCAAAAGAAAGACTGTATCCGTATAGCACCCACAAAATACTTATGACGCCTATTGCTATAAAACTTTGCAAAATTGTTCCTAAAGCGCTTTTGCGTCTTACCATGCCGCCATAAAATAATGCGAGTCCTGGTGTCATCAACATTACAAGAGCAGTTGAAATCAATACCCAGCAAGTATCTCCCGTATCTACTTTTGCTGGTGGTATTGAAGCTAAAGTTTCAAACATTTTTCCTCCTTTAAATTTTAATACTGATTTGCAATCAAACTATGTTATTGCGAGCGAAGCGAAGCAATCTAAGAATCTAACATTCATGCGATTCTTCTGGCTACGCCCTCTGGATGACAAGTTATATTTTGATTGCAACTTTGGTATAACTAATAATTTTTTGAGCTATAAAATTTAGATTATATTTTTTAATACCATTTTGCATTCTATAGAGAGTAAAAACGCTCTCTTGTCATCCTGAGGCTGCGTAGCAGCCGTGAGGATCTGTCCATCTTTCGATTGTTTATACAAGCCAAATTAAATAGATTCTCACACTCCTTTGCTTCGCTCAGTCACTGAGAATGACACCTAGTTTTTACCTTATCGACTGCAACTTGGTATAACACATAAGTTCTCCTTTCTTTTTTCCTCAACAAAAACTAAGACCCGCATCTTTTTAAGTTTGCGGGTCTTTTAATATCTTTAAATTTTTTTTTTAAAACAGAAAAATTATCCCACAAACTTTACAGGTTTCTTTTGGGTATTCTTGGCTGCTGCTTTTTTATTTATTAAATTATTAAATAAAAACAAAAAATCCATTTTAAAATCCTTTGATTTTTAATCTAAAAAATATTATAAAAAATAAATTAGAATTTGTTAAGTGTATTTTTTACATTTATTACAAAAGTTTATATTTTAATTTAAAAATTCTTCCTGATAAGCCCAGGCGCTATGGTTATGAATACTTTCATAAGCTTCGCAGTCTACTTTAAACCAGTTGATTTCTTTGATTGATCTAAGTTTTAACACTACATCTCTCAAAACATCTTCAACGAATTTCGGATTATTATAAGCAAGTTCTGTAACATATTTTTCATCCTCTCTTTTTAAAAGAGGGAAAATAGGACTGCTTCCGCATTGTTCCACTAATTTAATGATATCTTCTATCCATATCATAGAATCAGGATCATAACTTATGTGAATTTTTACCATAGTTCTTTGATTATGAGCGCCATGATCAGAAATTTCCTTACTGCATGGACATAAAGTCGTTACAGGCACATCCACACCCAAAATAAATTTATAGTTTTCTTTATCTAAAATGCCTTTAAATGAACAATTATAACCCATAGGACAAGTTAATTCGCTTATTGGAGCTGTTTTATCTATAAAATATTTAAATTCAAATTTTAATTCAGCGCTTTTAGCATTAAGTTTTTTTGTAATTTCAAGCAAACATCCTTTTATATCAACTCCAAGAAGATTTTTTTGTCCCCATTCACAAAGAATTTCAATAAATCTTGACATATGAGTGCCTTTATAGTCTTTTGGCAGAGATACATTCATTGTAGCTTTGGCGCTTACAGTCTGTTCCTTATCATTTTTTCTTAAAATAACAAGTGGAACTTCCACATTTTTAATTCCAACTTTTTGGATATCTATACCTCTTAGATCTTTTAAATTTTGAACATCTTTTAATTCTGATTTATTCATTTTGTTGAGCATCATCAAGTTCTATTGTTTCAAGATAATCCTGTGAAAAAGATTTTAAGAGTTTTTTGGCAGCAGCTTTTTGAATATTCGGAGACGCAACTCTTAAAAGTTCTATGGCTTTCATCATTACAGGATCATTGTCATACCATCTGTTTCCATCGTTTTTATACTTCATTACTGTTTTATAAATTCTTTCTATAACATTTGCAGCTACTTCTTCCTGAAGTTTCAGGATAATTTCTACAGCTTGATCTTTAATATTATCTGGAGACAAGCTTA
Organism: bacterium; assembly: GCA_043797105.1. Classification (GTDB taxonomy): domain Bacteria; phylum Cyanobacteriota; class Vampirovibrionia; order Gastranaerophilales; family CAZEDP01; genus JAZDPZ01. The sequence continues at coordinate 76,209 of JAZDPZ010000009.1, forward strand.
AAATATCCATAGCCTCTTTTAAAGTAGGGTCTTGATCATACCAGCGACGTTGGCTTTCAGTCATAATATTAAACCTCAAAAAACTTATATAAATACTTTATAATTTAGTATAATCACAATTACCAAAAATTTGAACTGTTTTATTAAATTTCTATGTCATCATCCTGGACGCAATTTTGTCATCCTGAGCGTAGCGAAGGATCGCATGGTCAATTATGAGATTGCTTCGCCTCTAAAGAGGCTCGCAATGACAAAAAAACAAAACACCTCGAATAACTTAATTTCAAGGTGTTTTTTTAAACTTTAATTTTTTTTAAAAAATTACTTGTTTACTAATTCTTTGAATTTTTTGCCGGCTGAGAAACAAGGAACTACTTTAGCAGGAATTTCTATTTCTGTTCCTGTTTGAGGATTTCTACCTGTTCTGGCTGAGCGTTTACGAGGTTCAAAAGTTCCAAAACCAACTAAAGTAACTTTTTTCCCTTTAGAGACTGCTTTTTCAATTGTATCTAAAGCAAATGAAAGGATCTCGGATGTTTGTTTTTGTGATGCTTTACTTTTTTTTGCGATTTCTTTTACTAATTCTTCTTTATTCATGCAATTATCTCCTTAAATATAAACATAATTTAATTATATATATTTTTTTCTCTTTGACAATAGGTTTTTAAAATTATAATTAATATTATTAAATTTTGTAACAATTCTGGTTGTTTTAAATGTAAAATTTAATAGAATAAACTTGGAGAAATATTAAACTATGATAAATATTGGATGCAATTTTTTAACTTTGATAATAACTTTTTTAATTTTTATGTTTTTTCTTAAATTTTGGTTTATTATTTTTTTAACTATATTATTAATTTTTATTTTTTATAAAAAAAGAAAAATAATTACAAAAATAAAATCTATTTTCACAAAAAAAGAAGAATATAAAAGTAAACCTGGTATTATTTACAAAGAATGCGCCTATTGCAATAAAAAAGCTGAAAGAAATACAAAATTTTGCAGTAATTGCGGAAGGATTTTTGAGTAAGAAAGGATAAAATCCAATGACAAAAACAATAGAAAACTGGACAGAATGGCTTAAAAATTCAAGATTTTCATATATGAACGAAATTCAAAAAGAGCAAACTTTGCGATGGCTGTTTCAAGTCAGAGATAAGATTTTAGACAGAGCTTGTTTAAAATCAGGAGATACATTGATTGACATTGGTACCGGCACAGGTCTTTTGGCTTTTAAAGCTTATGATTTTTTAAAGGATTCCGGAAAAATTATTGCTTCTGATACCTCTGAGGATTGCATTACTGAATGTAAAAAAGTGGCAAAAACCTGTAATATAATTGAAGGCATGGATTTTCTTCTTTCTGATGCAGCAAATATAAAACTAGAGGAAAATTCAGTTGACATCGTTGTTATGAGATCTGTACTTGTTCATATCCTTGATAAAATTTCAGCAATAAAAGAATTTTACAGAATTTTAAAGCCAGGAGGAAGAATTTCAATTTTTGAACCTATTATAAAATCAAATACTAAATATTATCAGCTCATTAATCCTATAAATTTTAGTAATTATGACAAATTAAAAGAAGTTGAATATAAAATTATGACAAATGAAAATGATCCTATTACTAATTTTGATGATAAAAGTCTGGTTAATGATTTTAAATTAGCCGGGTTTAAAGATATTGATCTTGATTTAGGCACTGAGGAATCAAATTATCAGGTTTCAGCAGGCATGATTGAACCCTGGTTTAATTCTCCTCCAAGTCCTGGCAGTTTAACGCTGAAAGAAAAATTTTTAAAATATTTAGATATAGAAGAAATTAATGACTATATTAATAAGCTAAAATCAGAACTGGACGGAAAATCAATAACCGTAAAATCTTTTTCCGCTTATATTTCAGCTAAGAAATAATATCAGCGTATTCAAACCATTTTTCCATAATTTTAGAGCTGTTATGTTGATAAATATCAAAATATTTCTCAAAAAAATTACATATTTCAGCAATTAATAAATTTATATTAACCTGATTCCCTGTTAATTCCATTAAAGATATTGGTTGAAACTTATTTGTTGTATTAGCAACTTTTGAATTTACATTTATCCCGATGCCGGAAACCTGCGTTGATATTTTTCCTCTTGTAATGCTTTCTGTAAGTATCCCGCCAAGTTTTTGGTTATTTATTATAATGTCATTAACCCATTTTAAACCTGCTTCAACGCCAGATACAGATTTAATTGCTTCCTGACAGGATATGCCACTGACAAAAGTAATAAAATTTAATGATTCAGTTACTTTAGAAACAGTAATTATACTTAAATACAATCCACCACTAGGAGAATGCCATTCATTACTTTGTTGTCCCCTTCCGGTTGTTTGTTTTTTAGTTAATATTAAATCCCCATGTTTTGCTTTAAAATTTTCTATTAATCTGAAAGCTTCCAAATTTGTCGAATCAATAGAATCATAATAAATAATTCTTTTTCCAATAAATTTGGTCTTAAGATTAGCTTTAATTTCTTCAGGATTAATAAGCATAGTTGATTGGATCGCCATGGGCTAAAGCTCTCGCGATGACAGTATAAATTTAGAAAGTTTATTTATTGCAAAATCAAGAGCGCCTTTGTTTGTCTTAAAAATATTTTTACAGGCTAAATTCATGAGTTCATATTTATCTTGATCTGTTAATAAATCATGCAAAATAAAATATAATTCCTGTTCATTATTTACAATGTTTGCAGCATTATCATTAGTCATATAATAATAAATATCTTTAAAATTAAAGACTGTTGGTCCTGATAATACAGGCACACCATAAATAGCAGCTTCAAGAGGGTTGTGTCCTCCCGTATTTGAAAAACTACCGCCAATAAAAGCCAGATATGCGATTGAATAAAGTTTGCCTAATTCTCCCATAGTATCAAGAAGAATTATGTCGTTTTCTTCAAAATTACTGTTCTTGCTTTTTAAGCCAAATTTAAAACCGGTCATAGAGATAAGTTTTAAAACCTGAGAGTTTCTTTCAGGATGTCTGGGAGCTATTATAAGTTTTAGATCACTAAATTCCTGTTTAAGCCTTTTAAAAACACTTAATATAATTTCATCTTCATTTTTATGAGTGCTTCCTGCTATTAAAAGTCTTTTATCATCTAATTTTAGAGAATTTTTTAATTTATTAACTTCATTTTCATCCAGAATATTTGCAAAATCAAACTTTAAATTACCCATTACTTCGACTTTATCAGAATTTGCGCCAATATCAATTATTCTTTTTTGATCTTCTTCAGTTTGCATCAATATTAAGCTGTAATTTTCCAAAATATTTTTAAAGAAAAATCTAAATTTTTTATATTGTTTGTAAGAGCCAGGCGAAATCCTGCCATTGACCAAAATTAAAGGAATTTTCTTTTTATTCAATTCATGTGAAAAATTGGGCCAAATTTCAGTCTCAGCAATAATAACAATTTTTGGATTAATAAATTTAATGGCAGATTTTACAGAAAAACTAAAATCGTAAGGAAAATAAACAATATTATCGACAATTTTTCCTAATTTATTTTGAGCTACCTGCTGACCTGTTTTTGTTACGGTTGTCAAAACAAGATCATATTCAGAAAACTCAGATTTAACTCTTTTCACAAGAGCTTCAATCGCGTTAACTTCGCCGACAGAGACGGCATGAAACCAGATAACGGGTTTATTTTTAAAAATATCAGAATAAAAATCTATTTTCTGCCAAAATCCTGCTCTTAGCTTTGGTTTTAGTATAAAAAACAGTATAATTAAGGGGCTTAGTATAATTCCAAGTAATATTAATATAAGATTATAAATAAAATACATTTTTATTCTTCAGCTATTTCTTTAAGAATTTTACAAATAGAATCTTTTAAAAAAGGTATATCTTCTTTAACCGTTAGCCATACTACTTTTTTATCAATACCAAAGTATTCATGAACAACTTTATTTCTAAAGCCTCTTATTTGATACCAGGGTATTTCTTTACTTTTATCCTGAATTTCTTTTGGAATATGATTTATGGCTTCTCCTATAATCTCAAGCGCTCTTATAACTGCCATAAAAGTTTTTTCGTCAGAACAAAATTCTTCATAGTTCATATCTTTAGTAAATTTTTGAGCTTTATCGGAATATTCAACTATATCTTCAAGAAAATGCCTGAAAGTCCTTTTCATATATAGATTACCTCATTTAAAATATATTTTTTGAGAGCAGGTTTGATTCCACTTTTTATTACAAGATCAACTTTTTTACCCAAAATCTCGCTTAACCAGCTTTCAAAAGAACAAAATTTAAATAATGACATATTAGCATCTTCAGTAAAGGCTACTAATATGTCAACATCACTATTTTCATTTTGCTCTTCTCTGACATAAGAGCCAAAGATGCCAATCTCAGTAATTTTATATTTTTTCTCTATGTCAGGTTTAAGTTCTTTGAGTTTTTGAATTATTTTTTCTCTTTCTTTCATAAAATTAATCTCTATTCCTGCCAAAAAGAACCCATACCCAATAAAGAAGCTCTATTAAAGCATATAATGCCACGGCAACATAAGTAAGAGCTGCTGCTGTGAGTACTTTTCTGGCTCCGTTTATTTCATTTCCAACAAAATAACCACCGCCAGCAAGGGCTTTCATTGCTTTATGGCTGGCGTTTAATTCAACAGGAAGGGTTATAAAGTGGAATAAAACCACACTTCCATAAAGAGCAATTCCGGCAAGAGCAATAAGAGTGCTAAGCTCTCCTAAATGCGTAAAATATCTTAAACCAAGACCAGCCATAAGAAGCAATGGACCAATAGTCTGTCCGGCTTGAACAGCAGGAAGTATTCCTGATCTTAATCTCATTGGAATATTGCCTTGATAATCCTGAATGGCATGCCCGACTTCATGAGCCGCTATTCCAAAAGCTGCAACTGAATCACCATGATAAATTTCTTCGGATAAACGCACAACTTTTTTTGAAGGGTCATAATGATCGCTTAATGTGCCTGTTGTTGATTCTATCCGAACATCATAAACTCCTGCATTCTCTAATAAAGATTTTGCTACTTGAGCGCCGGTTAATCCTCTTGTTGCCCTAACTTTTGAAAATTTTGCAAAAGTATTTTTCACAAGCATTTGAGGCGCAAAAACTAAAATCATGCCAACTACTGAAATAAGCATATAAACTGGATCAAAATAAAACATTTTTTTTCTCCTATATTTTTAATTTTAAAATTAATTATTTTACTCGAATTTATCGTTTTTTTTAATTCTGGCTCCGTTATACCAAGAAACCGCATCCATAATATTTTTGCCTGCCGGTTGTACTTGTTTAAGTATTATTGAACCGTCTCCGGTAATAACTTCTATGCCATTATTAATTATACCAACTATTTTACCCAAATTATCAATATTAATTATTTTTTTAGTATTTGTTTGTTTTAATTCGGTTTGAGAAATTTTAATCATATTTTCTTTAAAATAAGTATAGCTTGACGGAAAAGGCTTCATTCCTCTAATTTTATTATGAATAACATTTGACGATTCTGTCCAGTTGATTTTGCCGTCTTCTTTTTTTAGTTTTGGAGCATGAGAAGCTTGTTTTTCATCCTGAGAAAGAGGTGTTAAAGTTTTATTGTCTAATCCGGCAATACTGTCATAAAGCATTTGAGGTCCTGTATTGGCAATGATATTTGATAGCTCGACAGCATCCATATTTTCGGGCATTAAAATTTCTTTTTTTAAAAGCGTCGGACCTGTGTCAACTTCGACTTCCGAAAGCATGGTTGTTATGCCTGTAACTTTGTCCCCATTGATTATTGCCCATTGAATAGGATTTGGTCCTCTATATTTTGGCAAAAGAGAAGAATGAAGATTAATTACGCCTAATCTTGGAATATCCAAAAGCTCTTTGCTTAAAATTTGACCAAAAGCAACTGTTATAAAAGCATCAGGTCTTAATTCTCTTAATATATTAATTAAATTTTCATCATCTCTAATGCGTTTTGGCTGATAAATTTTTATATTGTAAGTTTCTGCCAATATTTTAACAGGTGAAGGAGTAAGTTTCTGCCCTCTTTTAGCCGGCTTATCAGGTTGCGTAATTACTGTTAAAACTTCTACATCTTCTTTTTTAATAAAGTATTCTAAAGAAGGCACAGCCAACTTTGGGGTTCCTAAAAATATTATTTTCATATAAATTTTTATACCTCGCTTGATGCTTTTTCAGTTTGTTTTTGAATTTCTTCCTGCTCCCGGATTAATTTTTCCAGTTCTTCTTCTTTAAGCAAATATTGCGGATTAACAGGAGGCAGACCTTTACTTGCCAGTTGTTCGTTTGTTGATTCTATATTTCTGGCGTGGTCAATAAAAAGAATACCGTCAAGATGGTCATTTTCATGCTGAATAGCTCTGGTTAAAAGTCCTCCGCTTTTGGTTTCTATTGTGAATGGTTTACCTTTTTTGTTTATAGCTTTTATTGTTATAGCAGAATAACGCCTCACATTTGTGTATGCCTGCGGAAAACTCAGACAGCCTTCATAACTGACCATGACTCCTGATTTTTTAATAATTCTTGGATTTATAAAAATTATAGGATTTAAAGGTTCATCACCTTTTGAAGTATCAATCACAAATATTTTGTAACTTTCTCCTATTTGAGGAGCAGCAAGACCAACACCATCCTGAGCATACATAGTATCAAGCAAATCATCAACAATTCTTAAAATTTTGGTTGATATTTTACGTATTTCTTTTGTAGGTGTTCTTAAAATTTTATCGTTGTATTTAACTATATTAAGTACAGTCATTATTAGTTATCCAAGTTATTTAACATTATTATTATAATACCACAAAAGTAACTACGCAGGTAGTTTAAAAATTTATTTGAGCTAAAGGATTAATAAGAGTCTCAAGAACATTCTTGCCTTACTTTTTAGTAGTCTTAATAATATAGTAAACACATTAATTAATACTATTTTGTCATTTAGAGTGGCGTAGCCCGAAGAATCTCATAGATTGTTGATTCTTAGATTGCTTCGCTGTGCTTGCAAATGACGTATTAACTTATTCGTTTGCTATAGAAGCTATTACATCATGAGATTTTCTGAAATATCAACAATTTTTTTGATGAACGACACGATTTTTCAACGCTCTCTCAGAAGCATTATTTGTTGCCGGCGCTTTTGAATTTATACTAAACCTTCTTTTATAGCCTTTACTGCTGCTTGAGTTCTATCATCAACCACTAATTTTTGTATAATATTGCAAACATGAGCTTTTGCAGTATGTTCACTAATTTTAAGTTCTTCTGCAATTTCATTATTAGATTTTCCTTCTACTACAAGTTTTAGAACTTCATATTCTCTTTCAGTTAAATTTGCATGTTCTGCCTTAAAATTAGCTCTTGAATTAGGTTTATTTTGGGGAAAAATTAAACTTTTTTGCATTACTACTCTTGCTACAGCAGGATCCAACCAAAAAGCGCCCTCATTTACAGATTTAATAACAGCTATTAAATATTCTGTTTTAATATCTTTCATTACATAAGCATTAGCTCCGGCTGCCAAAGACTGCATAATTTCATTTTCATCATTATGGGAAGTTAGTATTATAATTTTAATATCAGGATTAAATTCTTTTATTTTTTTTGTAGCTTCAATACCATCCATAACAGGAAGACCTATATCCATCAAAACTACATTAGGATTACACTCTTTTACAAGTTTAACAGCAGTTTGTCCATCTTCTGCCTCTCCGATTACTTCGAGAGTTGGATATTCTTCAAAAATTGCTTTTAAACCAACCCTTAATAATTTATGATCTTCTACCATAAATAGTTTTATTTTTTCAGGCATATTTTTTTTCCTTAGTCAAATATTTTTTCTTTATTTAGTTTTAACCTAAGTTAAAACATTATCATCAGCCATTTAACTAACTAAAATATTAAAAAATATATTATCCACTTATAAATTAAATAAAAGTTCTAGAATTTTATTTTTTTCTATACCTGTTTTTGCTGAAAATGGTATTATTTCAGTATTTAAACTTTTTGAAATATTTTCTATAGATTTATTTCCTTCAATTTTAGAAAGAGTATCAATTTTTGTGGCAACTGTTAGTATAAAAATTTTATGATAATTTAGCCAATCTCTCATTTTAAAGTCATTATTTTGAACTTCATGCCTTGAATCAATTAGTTGAATTACAGCTTTTAAAGATTTTCTGCAAATTAAGTATTCTTCAAGGGTCTTTTTCCATTTTTGTTGTTCAGTTTTTGATAATTTAGCATAACCATAACCGGGAAGATCAACTATAATTAATTTATTATTTATTTTATAAAAATTGATTAATCTTGTTTTTCCAGGAGTATTACTTGTTTTAGCTAATTTTTTTCTTCCTGTAATTGTATTAATAAAGGATGATTTTCCAACATTAGATCTGCCTATCATTGCAATTTCAGGTAAATCAAAATCAGGACAATTTTTAAAACAATCTGAGCTGGTTATAAATTCAGCGCTTAATATTTTCATTTTTCATTTTCTGTTCGTATTTTCTCCAAGTATTAGTAAGGAGATTATAGCACTTTTTATTGTTTAACACAGAAAAATAAATAAATTCATCTTTTTCAATATCAGTTTTTATATATGATTTTGCATCAAAAGAATTATCAAATTTTTTTGTAATAAAGAAATTTTTTTCTTTTTTAGAGGAAAAATCATTTGTTTCTATAAGGATAAATTTAATAATTTTATCCTTTATTATGCTTAAAGCTTCAGAGTTGAATATATCAAAAGTTTTAAATATATCAAAAATTTTTTTCATAAAATAATTAAAATATATTTTTAATGGTAGTTATAAAAAAGTAAATTAGACCGGCAAGTATCATACATGTCGGAATAGTTAAAATCCATGCCACAACTATATTTCCAACAAGACCCCATCTGACTGCGGAAAATCTCTTTGTGCTGCCTACTCCCATTATTGAGCTTGAAATAACATGAGTAGTGCTGACTGGTATACCAAAGTGAGAAGCTGTTAAAATAACTCCGGCAGCAGAAGTTTCCGCAGCAAAACCATGAATAGGTTTTAGTTTAATAACTTTACTTCCCATAGTGCGAATAATTTTCCAACCTCCAGCCATAGTTCCCATAGCCATCATAAAAGCACATATAACGATGACCCACAAGGGAACATTAAAATCTTTCAAAGCTCCAAAGCTAAATAAAGCCAAAGTTATTATACCCATAGTTTTTTGAGCGTCATTTGAACCATGACTGAATGCCATTATACCTGATGAAACTAACTGTAATTTTCTAAAATATTTATTAATCTTATCAGGATTAACTTTACAAAATAGTCTCATTAGAATCAACATAAGAATAAAACCAAAAACAATGCCAATTATAGGAGAACTTATCATTGGAATAATAACTTTTTGCAATACTCCTGCGCTGTTGACAATAGTCAGACCTTTATGCACAACAGCCGCTCCAATAAGTCCGCCTATTAAAGCATGTGAAGAACTTGAAGGAATACCATAATACCAGGTAAATAAATTCCAGATTATTGCTCCAAGAAGAGCGCATAAAATAACTAATTGATTTATGCTCTCAGAAGCTACCATTCCAGACCCTATGGTTTTTGCAACATGAGTTCCAAAAAATGCTCCAAAAAAGTTTAAAACAGCTCCATAAACTATAGCGACTCTCGGAGTTAAAACTTTTGTCGAAACAATAGTAGCAATTGCGTTTGCTGAATCATGAAAACCGTTTATATATTCAAAAGCCAAAGCTGTCAATATTACCAAAATTAATAATGTTAAAACCATAACCCTTACCTCATTTTCCTACTTAATATCAATATTTCCTTATCAATTTTTCTCATTTGAAATAATCGTTAAGGATAAATAATGCAGTATTACTGATTTATCCGTGTTTTAAAACAATATTTACTATAGAATCAGAAACCGTAAAACAAAGATCAAGAGCGTTTTCAATATCTTTATGAATATCTCTTAATTTTAATACTGTCAAAGCGTCGTATTTACCTGAAAATAAATCATCCATAGCTTTATAGAGAATTTCATCTCCATGGCTTTCAATTTCTCTCATTCTTTGATTACTTTCAGTAACTTCTTTAATTTGAGTAACTTTTCTCAAAAGAGAAACTATAAAAATTAATTCATCAGCAGCTTTTACAAGAGTTTCAGCTTGTTTTTTCATATTTTCATTATAATTTTCAAGCCTGTATACTTTTAAATTTAAACAGGCTTTAACAATCTTTCTGGTTATCTTATTTAAAAGAGAAGCAATAAACTGTATATCCTCTCTGTCTATCGGTGTAACAAATGTAGTATTAAGCTGAACCAGTGTTTGTTTTGCTATGTCATTGCTTTTATGTTTGAGGGTTTTTGCCTGAATCACACATTCTTCATTAAAGCCTTTGTGCATAATGCCATGAAAGAGCTTTGCTATTTCACTACAAACCTCAGCACTATCTTCAAAGAGAGTATAAAAAATCTTTTCTTCAGGTGGTAACATTTTTTCAAAAAAGCCTAATTTCATAGTTAAAACCTCCTATGTTATAAAATCTTTTATAATATCAAAAATTACTTAATTACCTTTGCGTCAAGTAATTTTTTAAATACTTGTCCTCATTGCCTATTCTCTTACTATAATATCAAATTACTTAATTACCTCTGCGTCAAGTAATTTTTTAACATCCGCCCTCATTTTTGATTGTATAAAATCAATGCTTGCAGTTCCATTTATTGTAATAAAATTATATTCTTTTACCATTTTTGAATATTCAGCAAGGATTCTCCTTTGATAAAGTTTGAAACTTTCATAAAAATCAGTGCTTAGACCTATATCACGACCTGACTCATAATAATCAAGACCGCTTGTCGCAATAATTCTTTTTAAAAGAGTATCCACAGGCATTTTAAAATAAAAAATTATATCCGGTTTAGGCGCAAAGTCATAAAGTTTTCTTACCCATATAGGACTAACTCCTCTTACCACGTCTCTTGCGTAAGCAGTATAGGTATATCTGTCAACAAGAACGATTAATCCTGCTTTTAACGCAGGAATAATATTATTTTCCAATCTGTCCGCAAAATCTGACGCATATAAAAGACTAAATGTATTAGCATTAAGCAGATTACGTTCTTTTGCCTTATCAATAACCTTAGCCAAAAGTCTTGATGTTTTCCATTCACTGACCATTACGCCATAGCTTTCGATAGCCAGCCATTCCCGTAATTTTTCTATCTGTGTGGTTCTTCCTGAACCGTCAGTTCCTTCTATGACTATTAATAATCCTGGATGTCCATGCTTTGTTTTTGGATTAATATTGTCCATAAAATTTATATCTTTATTCCTTTGTCTTTAAGTTTATCCTTGACAATATCTCTAAATAATAACTGTTGATTGTGAATAGTATCAGTCGCATCAATTTTAATAAGTCCGTATTCATTTATCATCTTATCATATTCAGAAATAACCATACTTTGAAAAATTTTATAACTTTCATGAGGATCACTGCTTAAATGCAAATCCATTCCTGCTTCATAAAATTTTGGTATACGATTTAGGCAGATTCTATCAAGAGAAATCTCTGAGCTTACTTTAAAATATACTGCCAAATCAGGTTTTATAGCAAATCCGTACATATTTCTTACCCAGTTAGCATCCACCTGCCTTGCAGCATCCCTTGCAAATGCAGTAAATACATACCTGTCAGCCAATACAATAAACCCGGCTTTTAGAGATGGAACTATTATTTGTTCCAGTCTGTCAGCAAAATCAATGGCATGAAGCAAACTGAAAGTTCTTGGGCTGAGAAGATTTTTTTTCTTAGCTTTTTTAGTGGTTTCAGAAATAAGTCTTGAGGAATTCCATTCTGTAAAAATAACTTCTCCTATGGTTGAAGTTAGCCAATCTCTTAAAAGAGCCAGTTGAGTACTCTTTCCAGAACCGTCTATTCCTTCTACAACGATTAATATACCAGGTAAATTATGATTTTGATTTAAACGCATATTGTTTTTATTTTCTTTACTCTTTTTAATAAATTAATTTTTAAAGGGATTGTCTTCTAAAGTTGTTTTTATGAAATATAATAAAAATCCTACAAAGCAAGCTGTAACTATTAACATACTTATAAATGGAACTAATTCATTATTCATTTTATTCTCCTTTATTCAAGGCATTAATATACATACTAATTTTTTTTATACAAATACTTAAAGTTAAAATAATAATTATTTCACTAAATACACCAATGTAATATAACCAAATTTTAGTTATATTATTTACGGCTAAACTAGCTAAACCGCTTGATAAAACAATAAAAGCAGCCCAAAGATTAGTTTTAAAACTGTTATAATAGATCAATTTTTCTTTAATAGCTTCTTTATTCATAATTAAAATTATACTACAGAAATTTAGACAATATTGTTTAATTAACCTGTTTTTGTTTAATTAATATAAAAATTAAAATAAAAACTATTATATTTGGAACCCATGCCGCAATCATTGGAGAAATTATCCCAATTTGAGACAGCATTTCCAAAAAAGGAATAATCAAATAATATAAAAAAATTATCCCCACACCTATTGTAAAACCCAGATATCTCTTTTCTCTTGGTTTGCTAAATCCTAAAATTACTCCGCATATACTAAATAATATGCAGCTAAAGGATAATGAAAACCTTTGATGATATTTATTTAAAAAATAATGAAATTCATCCTGCATATCCATAGATTTTAAAAGTTTAATATAGTAATGTAATTCAGTTAAAGTCATTTCTTTGGCTTTTTTTGCAGAGTTAACCAAAAGTTTAAAGGCTTTCATAGAAGAATCCGGAGAAAAAATATTCAGACTTTTAAAAGAAATTATATTTTTATAAACTCCGTTTGGAGCAATTTGATACTCTGTGCCATTTTCCAATATCCAGTTATTTGCCGTATATTTAGCGCTATTAGCAGTAATAATTGTTTGTATAAGTGAAGTATCACCTGTTGCGTTTTCAGGAAATTTAAGCAGTTTAATATCTTCCATATTTGTTCCGTCATAATTGCCAATGATTAAAATTTGTTTTGGCTTGCCTGACTTTGTTTTATCAACATAAACAAAATGGCTTTGATTAATATCATGCTTTAAAGTTTTAAGGGTAGAAGTGCTGTAAGGAATAAGATGTTCATTAATTATAAAACACGTCCAGACTCCAATTGCGCTAAGAACTAATACAGGCAGTATTAAACGAATAAAAGAGACTCCTATGCCTTTTATTATTGTTAATTCTGAATCTTTGCTTAATCTGTCAAACACAAAAAGGCTTCCTATCATAAGTCCGACAGGAATAGCCTTTCCAAGAATTTCCGGCATTTCAAGAAAAAACAATTTTAAGGCTATATTAGCTGATATTTCACCATATACAACTTTTTTAACAATTTTAAATAAAATTTCAGGGGAAATCCAAACTATTATAAATACGATTATTCCTAAAATAGTTGCAAAAGCTACCTGCTTAAAAATATATTTATCAAGTATTTTCATATTTTATAACTGAAAATCTTTTCCAAGATAATATTGCTTAGCTATTGGATTTTCTGAAACCTCTACACTTGTGCCTGAAACTTTGATACATCCGTCAAAAATAATATATGCTCTGTCAGTAATAGATAAAGTAGCTTTTGGATTATGATCCGTCAATAAAATTCCTATACCTTTTTGGGCTAATTCTTTGATATTTTGTTGAATGTCAAGAATTGCTATAGGATCAATACCTGTAAAAGGTTCATCTAAAAGAATAAATTTAGGATCAGCCGCAAGAGCTCTTGCTATTTCAACTCTTCTTCTTTCTCCTCCTGATAGTTGTATACTTGCGTTTTTTCTAAGTTTTGTAAGTCCATAATCTTCAAGTAAACTGTCTAATCTTTCTTTACGTTGTTTTTTATCCAGTTTTTCATTCATTTCGAGTACTAATAAAATATTTTCTTCAACAGTTAACTTTCTAAATATTGAAGTTTCCTGAGGAAGATAACCAATGCCGGATTTTGCTCTTTCATGCATGGGTTTTTTGGTTATATCTTTTCCATCGAGTAAAATAGTGCCGCTATCAGGTCTTATTAAACCTACTACAATATAAAAAGTAGTAGTTTTCCCAGCTCCATTAGGTCCTAAAAGACCTACTACTTCACCAGGATTAACTTCAAAATTTAAATTATTGACAACTGTTCTGTCATCATAAATTTTTTTCAGCTCTTGAGCAATTATTGTCATAAATTTTTATCCTGTATTTTAAAAAAATTTTTGTATTTATTCCAATTATTAATAATACTATTAAAATCATCAAGATTATTCAAGTTTTCAAGAGCTGATTTTATGCAATATTCTGCAATTTCAAGATTATTTTTTAGATTGAGTAGTTTTTGTTTTAATAATTCTTCTTTTTCCTGTTTTTTCATTGGATTTTTCTATTATGGTAAGATTTAAAAAACCTATAAAAAATGTACTCTAATAAATTTTTAGAGCTATATTTTTTAGTTTTTCTCCAAAAACTAATTTTTCTAATTTTGACATTCTAACTATATATCATTTTAAAAAATAAGTCAACGGGTTTTTCTGAACTTTAAATAAAAAAATAAATGTATGTTACTAAAAAAATAAAAGAATTATTAAAAGAAAAAAATTTATCCCAAAATGAATTAGCAAGGATGATAAATTATAGTCATGGTGCTTTTAGCACAATTTTGAATGGAAAAGCTGCTTTTCCAAAACATATCATAGAAAAAATAGCTCCAATACTTGAAGTATCAAAAGAAGAAATACAAGGCTGGATTTTAGCAGATAAATATCCTAAAGAAACTATAATGCTTGCTGTCCAGACAAAAAAAGAAAAAGAACTGGATAATAACCAATTAATCCTTACAACTAAAATTGATAATATTTTAAAATCAAAAAGAATGTCTAGAACAGCTTTAAGTAAGCTTATTGGATATAGTCAGGGAGGACTTAATGAGATGATTATTGGAAAAGAGCCTTTATCAAAAAATGTTATTAAAAAAATATCTCCAATTCTTGAAGTTTCTGAATCTGAAATACAAAGCTGGATTTTAGCTGATAAATATTCTTTGCAAACACTGGAAGAGGCTTTAAAAAATTATATTTTTAAAAAATTATATTTTTTATGAAATGTAACCCTGATAAATATAAAAAATTAAATAAAAAATTTAAAATAATTGCTTTTGATTGGGATGGAACAGCAGTTGTTGACAGAACAGTTGATGCTTCTTTAGTTACAAATAAAATAGAAGAATTATTAAAGCTTGGCATTTATATTGTAGTAATAACAGGAACTAATTTTGAAAATATAGATAAACAATTCAGCTCTTTAATCAATGGAAAACATAAACAAAATTTATATATATGCGCAAATAGAGGCTCTGAAGTCTATGGTTTTGATGATAAATCAAGGCAAAATTTATTATATATACGTAAAGCAACTGAAAAAGAAAATTATCTGCTGGATAAAATCGTTGAAAAAACTAAAGAAGATATAGAAAAAAATTCAAATATCAAAGTAAATATTATATATAACAGACTTAATCGCAGAAAATTGGATTTAATTACTGAATGGAAAAATCCTAAAAAATACGAAATAGATAAATTGTTATTTGAAACTCAAAACAGGCTTGAAAAAGGAGGATTTGCAGGAGGAATCCACAGAGCTTTTAAATTAATGCAGGATAATGCTAAAAAATTTAATTTACTGGACGCAAAAATAACCAGCGATGTAAAACACATTGAAATAGGACTTACTGATAAATCTGATTCAATTAAATGGATAATTAATAATATTGCAGAGAAAAAAAATATTTCTAATAAGGAAATAATCATTGGAGGAGATGAATTTGGATCTATAGGCAGTTTTGAAGGCAGTGATTACAGAATGATACTAAAAGATTATCCCGGAATAACTTATTTTACGGTTGGCATTGAACCAAACGGCGTTGATGATTTTATTGTTAATATTGGGGGTGGACCTGATTGTTTTGTTGAAATATTAACTTTCCTCAGAGCTAATATCTTTTAAATTTAATTTGATTTTTTCTTTATATTTATCTATAAATATCCATAACTGCATTAAACCGCTAAATATAATGATTAATATTCCCCATATAAGATTAATATTAATATTTAATGATTTTTGATATGTTTCTGAGGGAAGAATAAATCCACAGGCAAGTATAATAGTCCCTAAAATTAAAAAAAGTATTGAAATAGGTATGCGAATATCCAGATTCATAATTTTCCTCCTACCAGAATATTATGTTTATTATTATAAGTAAAACAAGTATGCAAGCAGCAAAAAGCTTTATATTTGTTGTTTTAGGACGTTTTGTCAATGAATAAACCAGACCGACAAGTTTTTCTTCTTCGACAGGCTTTGTAAAGAAACTAATAATTATTGTTATAAGAAAACAACTTAACCATGAAACTATTGAGCCATAAAAATTTGAGGTCATTTCAGAGGAATAGTGTAATATACCCGTAATATATAATATATAATGTATTCCTGCTGAAAGCGTTCCAAGAACTAATCCCCAAAAAGCGCCCCAGGGAGTGGCTCTTTTCCAAAACATGCCTAATAAAAACGTGGCAAATAAAGGAGCATTAAAAAACGAAAATAATAACTGCATATAATCCATTAAGTTATCAAACTGCATAACAAGATAAGCCGTGCCGATACTTACAACCAAAGAAAAAACCGTTGCTATTCTTCCTACATTTAAGTAATGACTATCGGGTTGATTAGGTTTAATATAAGTCTGATAAATATCATAAGTCCAGATAGTATTAAAAGCCGTTACATTTCCTGCCATGCCTGACATAAAACTTGCCAGAAGCGCGACTAATCCAAGTCCTAACATGCCTGTAGGATAGTATTTTTGTAACATCATCGGAAGAGCCATATTATAATTTTCGCTGATTTTTTCAGGCATAAGCGCTAAAGCTAATAATCCTGGAATAATTACTATGGCAGGAAACAAAATTTTAGGCACAGCAGCAATTAAAGGAGTTCTTTGGGCTGCATCCATATTTTTTGAAGCAAGCGCTCTTTGTATTACAAGAAAATCCGTGCACCAATATCCAAATGACAGCACAAATCCAAGACCTAAAACAATGCCAATCCATTCAATTCCCATAGGATTCTGAGAAGCATTCATTGTATTGGACCATATATGCATAAAATTTTCAGGAAGTCTTGACTGCAATCCTTCCCATCCGCCTACTTCAATAAGCCCGATTATTGTAACAGGCAATATTCCGAAAATTATAAGAAAAAATTGTATTACTTCGTTGTAAATAGATGAACTTAATCCTCCAAGCGTAGTATAAACCAGCACTATAAAAGCTGATATAATGATGCTGACATTCATATCCCAGCCAAGCAACAATTTTAGGATTAAAGCCATTGCATACATATTTATTCCTGACATTAAAGTAGTTAAAACAGCAAATGAAATAGCATTAAATCCTCTTGTAGCCTCATTAAAACGGAATTTTAAAAATTCAGGAACACTTCTGGCTTTGCTTCCATAATAAAAAGGCATCATAAACACAGCAACAAAGAGCATTGCAGGAATAGCTCCAATCCAGTAAAAATGCGCTGTAAGCATTCCGTATTTAGCGCTGTTTGCAGCCATGCCCAAAACTTCAAGGGCGCCAAGATTTGCGGCTAAAAAAGCAAGTCCGCTTACCCAGCCGGGAATGGATCTCCCTGCTAAAAGAAAATCCTCACTTGAATGCATGTATTTTTTGAGGACAAAACCAACTCCAATAACAAAAAGAAAATAGATTAGTATTATAGAAAAGTCTGTTACTCCTAAATTCATACTTCCTTATCCTTTTTTTACTTACAGGTAACCTAATTTAGCGTTTTCACCTGTCATCACGAGTCCCGAAATGCGATAGTGGACAGCATCGCCTGCTTAGCTGGGGCGTGGTGATCCAAATATTATCTTAGATTGCTTCGGTGCCTAAGGCACATTTACAGGTTACTAATCCTTCCCGACGAGGACCTATGAATGCGGCTTTGCCGCTCGCATGACAGTTAAATTAAAAAATTTTATTTTTTATATTCCATATTTTTTAAAAAAGGTGTATTATAAAAAATACTTTAATTGAATGATATAGATAAGCAGGAATTAGTAATAAATTATTAGTTAAGTATATCATAAGAGTGAGAATTTATATGTTATCTAAATTATTAAAGAAAACCCAAAAACCTCAACTGGGTTTAGATATTTCATATCAAGGAATTACAGGTGTTTTATTAGGCAAGGAAAACAAAAAACTTTTTTTGAAAGTTTGTTCTTATGAACCTTTTGAAGAAGAAGTTATTCAAAATGGCTTAATCATAAATCCTGCTGCTTTTAATAAAACTTTAATGAATTTAATTAATAAAAATAAAATAGATGTAAAAACAGTAAATATAGCTGTTCCAAGTAATGTTGCCTTTATTAAAAATATAACTTTGCCTGATTTAGCTTTAGAAGAACTCAAAGTAATTGCTAATCAGGAAGCATCAAAACACATTCCTTTTGGAATTAATGATGTAAATATTGATTTTGAAATTTTAGAAAGCACAAGAAAACAGGAAACTTCAGGTAAAAAAATAGATGTTGTTCTTGTTGCTTTAGCAAAGACTATTGCAAAAAGCAATATAGATATGCTTTATGATATTGGATTCAGTATTTCAGCTATTGATGTCGCGCCTTTTGCAATGATTAGAACTTTAGCAAACGCAGGGTTGATTGATGAATCTGATTCTCTTTGCATATCTGTATTAGTTGGTTATGAAAATACTGACATAAATGTTATTTATAAAGGAAAACCTCTGTTTTCTCATAATACTCCTATTGGAAAGAAAAATATTATTGATTCTTTAGAAAATAATCTTGGTATTGATAATCAATCTGTTGAAAATTTATTGCCTCAGGTTGCTCTTATTGTTCCCGGAATAAATATAAGCCTGGATCCTCAATTAAGCAAAGCCGCAACCATAGCCAGAACTATCTATAATAATATTTCCGGCGAAATTCAAAAGACTATAGAGTTCTATAATTCTCAAAATACTGAAATAAAAGAAATTGAAAGAGTAATAATAGGCGGAGCAGGTATATGTATTCAAAATATTGATAAATATATAGCAAGTAGATTAAAAATTGATACTTTATTATGTAATTCTCTAAATAATATAGAAAATAATATAGATTATTCTGAAAATTCAATTTATCCGATAAATATTCCAGCCCTTGCCACAAGTGTTGGTTTAGCATTAAGAGGTTTACAAAATTGAAGACAATAAATATAAATTTAATAGGTAATTTAGCCAGAGTACCTGTAAAGACCAAAACAGAGAAAATATCCGGTGAAAGCAGTGAAATTGATACTAAATCAAAGACTTTTTCAGTAATGATAGTAATAATTTCTTCTGTTATATTTCTTATATGCGCTAGTGTATGGTTAATTGCAAGTTATTTGACTAAAAAAGCCAATACTGAGTTAACTCAGATAAATTCTGAACATACAAAATTAAAAAAAGAACTGGCGCAAATGACTCAAACTCAAAAAGATTTTGAAAAAGAAAGAAAAATTTCAGAATTAAGATCTTTTGCGCAGGATCAGATTAAAGATTCTTTATTGCCTTGGTATAATATATTAACAGAATTGGCAAAAGCTATTCCAAAAGATATTAAAATCAAAGAAATATCAAAAATTTCTTCTGTAAGAAAAACTAAAAAATCAACAATTTTAATAATTAGGGGTGAAGTATTATTCAAAAAAGAACTTGGAATAGATCCTTTAAAAACAATTTCTTTCTTTGCTTTAAATATTAACGAAAATAATGATCCTAATCCGCTTTTATCTAATGGCATTGTCAGAAATATTGAATATGATAAAGTATCTGAATCATATAATTTTACTTTGGAAGCTAATATAAACTTCTTAGGTAAAAGTCTCTTTTTTGAAGCTCCAAATTCGTCTATTATTGAAAAAATAATGAAAGGTGAGCCTATAAAAGGTGTTTTAACCAGTGAAGATTTTAAAAAAGAAGATTTAGCTTTATAGATACAGTGAGTAGGTTAAGATATGGATAAATCAAAAAAAATTTTTTTAATAAGTTTATTACCAGCTTTTTTAACTATATTATTTGTTCTTTTTGTTTTATATCCAACTTTTGTAAAAATGGATAAAGTTGATAAAGATCTGGAAAAAGAAAAAACCGAATATAATAAAGATCAAGCAAGTCTTGATACACTAAAAGAAAATCGCGTTTTATTTAAAGAAGTTAAAAGTTTAAGAAAAAAACTCAAAAATTTTGATCTGGAAGTTCCTTCAAAAGATGAATTAACAGTATTTTTAGTTGATCTGGAAAGATTTGCCGAAGTTCTTAATACTAAAATAATTTCTTTTAGTTCTTCTTCTGAAAAAGATATAGAAATTGAAGATCCTGTCCAAAAAAAAGAGGATGAAAAGAATACAAAACTCAAAAAGAAGAAAAAGAAAAAAGGAGATGAAGATTTATTACCCGTCAGATTATTGGCAATACCTCTAAGTATAACTATTACAGGTTATTATACAGATACTATAAATTTTGTTAATGCTTTGGAAAATTACCAGAGAAGAATTTCAATAGATGGCGTTTCAATAGCAAACCATCCGGAAGATAAAGAAAAAGCAAAACCAAGAGTTTTAATGACTGTTGATTGTAAAGTTTATAAATTAATCATTAATGAAGCTAATCTTGATTTGGAAGAAAAATCTGATTCTGATAAAGAAAAAGATTCCGGTAAAGATAATGAAGATAACTCTGCTAAAAAAGAGGATAAAAAATAATGGATCAGGAAAGAATGATTAATGAAAGCGAAAATGAGTATCTTAATGAAAAAGATATTCAAAAAGAAAAATCAAAAAGATTATTAGTAATAATAATAGTCTTAATATTAGCTGGAATAGGTTATTTTTACAGTATATCCAGTAATAAACCAAAAAAGACAGCTGAATCCTTAATAACAAATGCTAATAAAACTCTTTCTGAAACTTCCGCTGAAACAAATGAAACAAATTCTGAAATAAAATTAAATAAAAATAAAATTAAACATAAAAAGACCAGTAAAAAAACATCTGCGGATAAAGAAGCTAAAAAAAGTTTTTCTAAAATAAAATCTATAGATAAATCTCTTATAATAAAAATAGCATCTGCAGTTTCAGGAAAAATAGATCCTTTTTCAGCTTTAGAAGGAAAATTAGCTTCATCACAAAAAACAGTAGAATTATTGCCTGAAAAATTACCTGTTAATAAATTTTTTGATAGTAAAAAATATACTTTGCCCCCACCCCCGCTATCTTCTTCCAACATTACTGAATTACCTCCCCTTGAAAATATTCCTCTGCCTGATGGCATGTCTCCTCCAAATGCAGATTTAATTAATGTAAAAGGATTTATAGGCAATAAAGTTATTATGGATATTAATGGATTATCTGAATCTTTAAAAACTAATGAATTATTTCAGGGAATAAAAATTTTAGAAATTGATCCAATAAATTTAACTGTAAAATTCAAAAAAGAAGATAAAATAATCACTGAAAAAATCAAGAGTCTTACAGAAGTTAATAATAAGGAAGATTTGGAGTTAGTTAAGAATTTTAGAAAATAAGTCAGAGGTGCTTTATGAAAAATATGAAAAAAATCAATATTTTAAAAAAAATAATTTATACTTTTGTTATTTCGTTTTTATTAATTTTTGTTTTGTCTTATCAAATGTCGAGTCATGCTTTTTACCCATTAAAGAGCAAACATAGCAAAAAGACTCCAAATGCTGTTACTAAACAAATTAAACCTGCCAAAAAAGTAAAAGAACTCGAAAAAAATGTTGCAAGCGGACAGATAAAATCAACTGAAGAACTTGGCGATAATATATTTTCCAGTTCTATAAAAACTTTTTCACAGCAAAATAAAATTAAAGAAAAAAGCGCTGATGATAAAATGTTAAATTTGAAGATCGGTTTTAATGCCTTTCCGGAAACAAGCACTATTGATCTTGTTCTTAGAGATATAGATGTTGCGTCTATTTTAAGAATAATAGCAAAAGAGGGTAATAAAAATATTATTCTGGATAAAAGCGTTCAGGGTACTATTAGCGCAGAATTAAGAAAAGTTTCCTTAAATGAAGCTATGCAGGCAATTCTTACAAGTGAGGAACTTGAAGCAAGAGTTATGGATAATACTATTTTTGTAGCTTCAAGACCTGCTATGGCAAAAAAAGGATTGAACAGAAAATTTATCAAAGCCTTTAAATTAAATAATTCCAATGCGGTTGATATAGCAAAAATTTTGGAAGCAAGTATTTTTAATAAAGGCTATATTGTTAATGAAGACAGCGCTAAAAGCTCTGGTGGCGATTCTGGATCTCCATCAGGATTAACAATGCAGGCTACAGCAGACCAAAATCAAACAGCAAATAATGATTCCACTAAAACAATAACTGCTAATTCTTCTTCTTTAGCTTCTTCAACAGGACAAAGCAGTTTGGTAAATTCAAAAATAATCAGAGGAAAAATTGAAACTTTAAATGAAGGAGAAGGTTTTGGAGAAGCAAAAAGACTTGCAAGCGAAATTAAAACACAATATGTAAGCTCAACCACTAAAGACATTGAAGTAAGTAATAATGACAGCGGACCAATAGTTATTCCGGATACCAGAACCAATTCTGTATTGGTTGCAGGTCTTCGGGAAGATATTTTACTTGCTCAGGAAACCATAAGCTATCTTGATAAACCTTTAACCCAGGTTTCTATAGAAGTTTCTCTTATAGAGTTAAACAAAGAAGATTTAGATACTTTTAAACTTACTTTAGGCGCCAATACTAAATCTTTTTATGCAGATAATGAGTCATCAACAGCTCAATTTCACAAATTAATTTCCAAAGTGAAAAAAATTGATTCAAGTACTGGAGAGTCCAACTATATTAGTATTACGAATAGTAATGGTTTATCATCAATTGATGCTGGAGTATCAGCTAGTAGGAGTAATGCAGTTTCATTTGAGACTATCCAGGATTTAAGCAATAATATTGTCGCTGGTTTACAATATCTTATTCAAAATCACAAAGCAAAGATATTAACTAATCCAACGATTCTTGCCTTAGACGGAAGTGAATCCTTAATTAAAATAACAGATCAAATTATAAGTAAAATGGAAGTTACCATATCAGAAAATTTAATTACTTACAAACCTGAATTAGCTGATATTGGAATTGTATTAAATATTCTTCCAAAAATTGGTGATAATGATTATATTACTATGAAAATTAGACCTTCCATTACTACTCCTTTAAAGAAAGAATATATAGGCAATCCTGATATGGGAGCTTTTGCGACTCTTATTTCAACAAGAGAGGTTATTCTCCAGGATGTAAGAGTAAAAGCCGGAGAAACTCTGGCTATTGCCGGATTAATTAAAGAATCTGATATTAGTGATTTGAGCAAAATTCCTTTTGCTGCTGATCTTCCTGTTTTAGGAAAATTATTTAGGAATAAGGAAGCTTCGCATAAAAAAACAGAACTTATTATTCTTATAACTCCGAGAATAATAGAAGATGTAGCTAATAATGATTCTGTTTAGTATAAAATTATTAAATGACAAAACTTAACGAAATTTATAATTCAGAAAAACTGGCAATTTCTTTTGAGATATTTCCGCCTAAAATAGGAAAACCAGAAGATGAAGATAAAATAAAAATTCTTTTTGAAGAATTAAAAGTTTTATCCAAATTCGATCCTTCTTTTATCTCAGTTACTTATGGCGCTGGCGGAAGCACCAGAAAAAAGACTTTAGAGCTGGTGCATAAAATTAAAGACGAATTAAATATTCAGGCTGTGCCTCATTTTACGTGTGTAAATACAACAAAAGAAGAAACCCTGCAATATTTAGAATCTGTTCAAAATATGGGCATAGAAAATATTTTTGCTTTAAGAGGAGATCCGCCCTGTGGAGAAAAAATATTTCAAAAGATCGAAAATGGCTTTTTTTATGCAAGTGAGCTTGTAGAATTTATCAAAGTTCATACAAATCTCGGTATAGCTGTTGCAGGTTATCCTGAAGGTCATCAGGAGTGCAAATGTCTTGATATAGATATAAATAATTTAAAAAAAAAGGTTAATGCAGGAGCTGATTTAATAATTACTCAATTATTTTATGATAATGAACTTTTTTTTAAATTTTTAGAAAAAACATCAGAAAAAGGTATTAATATTCCTATTATTCCTGGAATACTGCCCATTATTAATTTTAATCAGATAGACAAAATTATTTCTCTGTGTTCTGCGACTTTACCTGAGGCATTTAAAAAAGAATTAGAAAAATATAAAGATGATAATGAAGCAATAAAAAATATTGGTATAGAATTTGCTGTAAAACAATGTGAAGAATTAGTTAAAAATAATGTTTCAGGTATTCATTTTTATACATTTAATAAATCTTTTGCTGTAAAAAGCATCCTTGAAAAAATTTTAAATAGCGCGTTTTAATAAAGTATTAAATGTTAATTTTTATTTCTTCTTAAAGGCTTCTTAAATTGTTTTTAAAAATTTAAAGTAACAAAACTTAAAAATAAGGGTTTTTTTGTTTAAAATTATTCAATACGAGGAATAATGTTTTTACAATAATTTGTGGTTGTAATATTTATTAGTTAAATTTATAAGCAAAAAGGAGTTAAATTTACGATGAAGAAAAAATTTAAAGGACAACAACTAACCGAATTTGTTTGTGTTTCAGCCATAGTTTTTGGTTTATGTTTAGTGGGGGTAGGTTCTTTAGGTGGGGGTTTTGCTAAAATTTTTAGCAATAATAATACGAATACTTTATTCACTAATTCAAACAGAGTGGGAAACCAGGTTGATGCAAGTGTTTACTTAAGTGATACTACTTTTAAAACAGGCTCCGGGCTTGGCATTAATTCTCCTGTAGAAAATGTTGTGGCAAATAATTTAAATGACGGCACATATCAAACAAGCGGCAGTAATTCAGATTTGATGGAAACTCTTGATATTGCCAATGAATATGCTGACCAGCTTAAAGAAGCTTTCAAAAATAATATTGCCGGAGGTTCCAATCCTGCTACCAATGATGTTAGCAGCGCTTTAAAATCTATAGAGCAGATGCAGACTGACATAGCCAATTATGTTGTAACTGATGGACAACCGGCAGCTAATGATCTTGTTAAAAAAGCTAATGATCTTGATATTACAGTAGATTATGGAACCAGCGCCACTGCTCTTAATGCCAGCATTGATGAATTGCTAACCAATTTGGATATATTAGCAAGAGCAAAAACAGATCCAACATCTTTAACTGCTGATGAAAAAACCTGGTACAATAATTTAACTGCTGCTGAAAAAGCAGAATATGCGCAATGTGAAAAATATAAAGATTTATTGGTTAGTTATTCTAATAGTTTATTAAATATAGGGCATAGTCTTGATTATAAAATTGACAGCAGAAGTGATGGGCTTAGTAGTTTTGGGATTGATAAAGTTAGTTTAGAAACTTCAATTCAACCCACAGTTACAACTGCAAAAACCGTTCTTACGACACTTATTCCTGTTTCAGGTGTTCAAGGTGGACTTTCTTCTACTGACAAAGGGATTGATAAAAAACTAGAAGAAATAGGAAAATATATAGGCAGTATAATCTCTATAGATGAGATAGAAAAATATGTGCCCAAAATAAATAAAGATATAGATGAAATACAAAAAAAATTGGAACAAATTAGAATGCTTCCTGCTGATATTCAATTATTAACTAGATTAAGAGATGCTGTAGCAAATATAGGTAATCTCTCTGTTGATAAAATCTTAGCCGAAAAAGTATCTGAAAAGGCTGCTACATTAACAAGGGCAGAAGCAGATGAAATGGCAAAAACAATAGATGTATACAGAAATGGCAATTATACAGAAATCATGCCTGATTCCTATAACAATAAAGTATTATGCAGCACTCTCGGCGGTACAATAACCGATAATAAATGCAACACTCCAAATCTGTAGGTTCTAAAAAATATTATTATTTTTAACGCTGAGAATAGATAAAAATCGTTAAAAGTGTTATTGCAAATGAAGCAAAGGCAATCTCATAAACGATTTTGAGATTGCCACAGGCTAAAATTCTTGCGATGACACTTTTGATTTTTAGCTACTCAGAACAACAGCAAACTTTTGATAAAAAATCGCAGTTTAATAATTCCTGAGCTTCTTTTAATTTAATTTTTATACGTCCGTCAACCGCTATACCTTCACTTGTTTTGTCAGAAATTTTTAGAGGATTAATATCAAGCTCTTCAATAAAGTTAAAGTCTTTTACAAGCTGAGATAATCTCAATAAAGTTTCCTGGATTTGTTCTATATTTGCAGATGGTTCTCCTCTTACACCTTTTAAAAGTTTATAGGCTTTAACAGATTTAACTATTTTTTCCGCATCTAAATCTGTTAAAGGATTAATTTTAAATGCCACATCTTTAATAGTTTCCACATAAACTCCGCCTAAGCCAAACATTGTCATGTGTCCATACTGCGGATCTGATGCAATGCCGCAAACTATTTCACGAGAACCTTCGATCATTTCCTGAATAATTACACCGCCAAAAGCATTTTCAAGATTATTGTCTTTTAATCTCCGGAGTAATTCTGAATATACCTGTCTAAGCTCTTCATCATTTTTAATATTAACAATTACACCACCTATTTCTGTTTTATGGGAAATTTTAGTGGATGTAATTTTCATTACAACCGGATAGCCTATTTCATTAGCAACATTGATAGATTCGTCAATATTAGCAGCAAAAGCATATTTACAGGTTCTAATTCCATAAGCTTTAAGAACATCAATAGATTCAAGAGTAGTTAACTGGTCTCTTTTTTCTTTAATAACATTTTCAAAAATTTGCTTTGTTTTATTAAAATCAACCTTAAATTCAGGGTTTTTACCAACAGGTTGTTCAATCCATCTACGCTGAGCATCCAGTTTTGAAATTGCAGCAGCAGCAGATTCCGGATATTGATAAAATGGAATATTTGTATCTATTTTATTGATTTCATTAAAGAAACCGTTTTTAGCCATAAACACACCTATTATTGGTTTTTTCGGACGTTTTTCTTTTATTTGCATAATGGCTTTAGCAACATCCATAGGATTTAAACCCATAAGCGGCAAATAAATTACCATTATAATATCAACATTTTTTTCATCTAAAAGTGTTTCCAAAGTTAATTTATATTGATCAATCGAAGCGCTGGCTATCATGTCAACAGGATTTCTTACACTTGCCTGTGGAGAAAGATTTTCTTTAAGTATTTTTGTGGTTTTTTCTGAAAGCTGGGCAATTTCAAGACCATATTCACATAAAGAATCTGTTGCCATAATTCCGGGTCCGCCGGCATTTGTCATAATAGCTATTTTATTGCCTTTTGGTATTGGACAGTTAACAAATATCTGAGCAACTTCAAATAATTCAAGTATTGAAGTTACCCTGATTATTCCGCTTTGTTTTAATAAAGCGTCAGCTGCAAGATCAGCTCCTGCCAAAGCTCCTGTATGAGATGACGCAGCTTTTGCTCCTGCTTGTGATCTTCCTGATTTTACGGCAATAATAGGTTTTTTCTTTGTAATTCTGCTTGCAATTTTTCTAAAATTCGCCGGTTCTGCAATAGATTCAAGATAAAGCAGGATTTGATTCACGTCTTTATCATCTTCCCAGTACTCAAGCAAAGTTTCGCCGTTAATATCAGCTTTATTACCAATGGAGACAAACTGGCTGATTCCAACATTCATATCTTTTGAAATATTAAGTATAGCGCAACCAAGAGCTCCTGATTGAGACACAAAGGCTGTTTTTCCGCTGATCGGATAAGCTTCCGCAAAAGTAGCATCCATATGCACATCTGGTTCAGTATTGATAATACCAACACAATTTGGTCCAACCGCTCTCATTCCGTATTTTTTAATTTTTGCCAAAAGTTCCTGTTCCAGTTTTGCTCCGTCAGAACCAGTTTCTTTAAAGCCAGCCGTAATAATAACAAGACCTTTTATTCCTTTTTGATGGCATTCATCAATTACCTGAAATACAGAATTACTTGAAACCACTATTACAGCAAGATCAATCTGTCCTGGAACATCCAAAATATTTTTATATGCTTTAACTGAACATATAGAATCAACTTTTGGATTAATAGGATAAAGATCACCTGCAAATTTATAATTTACCAGTTTTTGAAAAATTTCATGCCCTATAGAGCCTTGTTTAGAAGAAGCGCCGATTACAGCTATTGATTTAGGACGCATTATTTTGTCAAGTTCTTTATTCATTGTGATTTTTTACCTCTTAATTATTTTTTTAAAATATTTCTAAAGCCAAAATATATTTACATTTCTATTAAAATACGATTAAAGACAAGTGTAAATACGCAAATTGTTTAGTGCATTCATTCGTAGCCTGTTCTTAACCATTCTCTGATTTTGAATTTTACACCTAAATTTTCAGTAATTTCTTTACATTTTTCAATGTTGATTTTGTAATTTTCAAAACCGACTACTATAGTTGCTGTTGTTTCAATTCCTTGTTTTTGACATTCAGCAAT
Organism: bacterium; assembly: GCA_043797105.1. Lineage (GTDB taxonomy): Bacteria > Cyanobacteriota > Vampirovibrionia > Gastranaerophilales > CAZEDP01 > JAZDPZ01. Next base: position 104,918 of record JAZDPZ010000009.1, read on the forward strand.
GAAATTTTTTACAGCTTCAAAAGCTTGTTCCTTGTCAAATTTACATCTGGTTAATTCTTCGTAGAGATTTGCATTATCCGCATTTAAACTAACTGAAATTTTATCAATCAAACCTGCCAGCTCAGGCGCAATATTTTTTTTATGAATTAAATTTGCCTGACCATTTGTATTTACTCTAACAGGAATATTAGGATAATTTTTTTTAATAAATTTAGCTGTATTTTTAATGATTTCAAGCTTTATTAAAGGTTCTCCATAACCACAAAAAACTATTTCGCTTCTTGTTTCCGGAAAATTGTTTTTTATTTCGCTTATAATTTGCTCGCTTGAAATATTTTCATCCTTAATCCTAAGATCAATGCCGCCTACGTTATTACTTAGATTTTTTATACAGAAAACACAGTTATTTGTACATAAATTAGTTATATTTATATACATTGAATTATTAAGAAAATAAACCAGCTTATTTTTTATTTTTGTTTTCATTTGATTCACAATACTAATTTTTACACAATATTGTTTATATATTCAATCTAAATTAATTAATTTTTTTAAGTTTTCTTTCAGCATTTTTAAGTGAAATTTTTGCAAGGGGTTTTCTTGAGCTGCTGTCGTAAAAAACAAGCCAGTGTTTTTTTTTGGGATTATCAACCGCAAAGGATAATTGTCCTGTTATTCTTGAATTTGGAATAATTTTTTGGAACCATAATTCTGTATTGCCAAAAGGAGAAGGATAATAAACATTCTTATAATTATTAACAAGCGCTATATCAAAACTACTAAAAGTTTTATTAGTCTCATTTTTTATATCAAGAACAAGAGTAATTGTATTTAACTCTCCAAAAGGGTCTTTTTCGATTTTATAACTTGTAATTTTTACATCAAGACCATCTAAAATTTTTTCTTCATCTTTTAGGGCTTCTTCTGTAAAAACAGGAAGTTCTAATGTTCCTGCCACTTTAACGTTTATTTCATCTCCTGGAGCAATAAGAACTTCTCCGCCTTTTCTTGCCAGAGAACTTGTAGCACCTAATAATGCTCCTACTCCTGCTCCGCCTGCCACAGTATAACCATGACTAGCAACAGCAGCGCCTATTCCTAATATTTTTAAAGATAAAAGTCCGCCAACAACTCCACCTGCAACGGTATATGCTGTATCTTCAAGAAGCACTTTAGCTGTAGAAGTAACAGGATGTCTTTTTGTTGTCATAGAAGCTTCTATTGGAATTTTTCTGTTATCAGGAGTTATTAAATAGTCAAAATTTAATGTGATATAAGCATCTCTTCCTAAACGTTTTGATTCAGTAAGTTTTGTAACGCTTCCATGCGCTATTGTTCCTGATGGAATAACTATACCTCCTGCTATAGAAAGATCATTTGAAACTTCCGCAAAAAATTCATCGCCTTCCTCACTGTATCCTGAGCTTAATACAGATGAAACCGTCATTTTAAGCGTTGTACCGCTTTGAACTTCTTTAGTTTCACCTGTAAATAAATTTTCCTGCTTATTTTCATCTTCATTTATTTCTATTTTCCCGTGCAAAATATATTTATTGCCAGAAACCTGAGCAAAAACCGGATTATTACTAATTAAAATCAAACTAAAAATAATTAAAAATATTTTCCTGTCATTGCGAGCGGCAAAGCCGCCTTCATAGGTCCTCGTCGGAAGGATTAATAACCTGTGAATGTGCCTTAGGCACCGAAGCAATCTAAAAAACGTATGATTATGGATCGCCACGGCTACTTCGTAGCCTCGCGATGACAATTTTTTAATATTATTTAGATTAAAAAATGATATTAAATAATTTTTCACTGTTTAAACCCATTTTTTAAATCAATATTTACTTTATGATACATTAATTCAGTAAAAATTTCATTTTTTTCATATTCAAAACCGGTAAGCTCTGATATGGCTTTTCCCCATAAATCAATGGCTGTTTCAGGACTATCAGGAACAGGTATCGGCTTTCCGATTTTTACTGTTAACTTGCCGCAAAAAGTGTTTGAACCAACAATGCCAATTGGTAAAATTTCAGAATTTGTTGTTTTGGCTAAATATCCGAAACCTTTATGTATATTGCCTATTTTCCCGGGTTTAATTCTTGTTCCTTCAGGAAATATGCCAAGTAGCCAATTAGTGGTTAATATAATTTTTGCTGATTTTATTGTGGATATTTCAAGTTTTTCTCTATTTACCGCAAAAGCGCCTAATATTTGAATAATTTGAGAAATTATCGGAACCTGAAACAATTCTTGTTTTGCCATATAAGCAACAGGTCTTTTTACCGCAAGAGAAACTATAACCGGATCAAAAAATGATATATGGTTTGCTGCAACTAAAATAGACTTATTTTTAGGAATATTTTCTCTGCCATAAACCTCTACTCTGTAAAATATTTTAAAAAACGGGTAAAGAATTAAATAAATAACTAAATATTGAACTAAAACTCTCCACCAACAATAATTTTCAGCTTTTATTCTGGAAAATTTACTAGCCATTGTTTATTTAATCTCCTTAAATTTATTAATAATTTTAATTTCGTAATTTTTCAAAAATTTCAACAAATTCGGGAAAAGATATATTTATCCAGTTAAAATCATTAATTTTAACCGGATTATCAGCAATTAATCCTGCTACATAATTTGACATAGCGATTCTATGGTCATGATAGCTTTCTAAAAGACAATTTCCTTTAAGTTTTGTTTTTCCGTAAATTATAAAACCGTCTTTAGTCTCTTCTATATTAGCCTGCAGCTTTTTTAATTCACTACAGACAGCTTTTATTCTGTCAGATTCTTTGTGTCTTAGGTCTTCAGCATCTTTTATAACTGTTTTGCCTTCTGCCTGAGTGGCAGCAACAGCTATTATAGGGAGTTCATCTATAATTTTTGGAATCATGTCTTTTTCTATAACAGTGCCTTTTAGATTTGAATAATTAACTTTAATATCACCTACTTCTTCTCCGCATTCCAATCTTTGATTTAAAATTTTAATATCAGCTCCCATATTTTTTAAAATTTCTATAATACCGGTTCTAGTGGGATTTAATCCTATATTTTTTAGAGTAATTTCAGAATCCTGAATAATTGTCCCTGCAACAATAAAAAAAGCAGCAGATGAAATATCTCCGGGAATTATTAAAGGTTTTGGGGTCAGGTTTGATTTTTTAATTTCAATTTTTTTGTCATAAACAGAAATATCAGCATTCAGATAACTTAATAATCTTTCAGTATGATCCCTTGATTTAAACGGTTCTATTATAGTTGTTGTATTTTCAGATGATAAACCGGCAATAATTATAGCAGATTTTATCTGAGCGCTTGCTATAGGAGTTTCATAAAGTATTCCTGATAACTTTGATCCTTTTATGCTTATTGGAGCCAGTGTATCGTTATTTCTTGCCCAGATATTTGCTCCCATTTTTTTAAGAGGATTGATAACTCTTGCCATTGGTCTTGACTTAAGACTGTTATCACCGGTAATAACGCTATAAAAATCAAGACCGGCTAATAATCCTGATATTAATCTTATTGTTGTTCCTGAATTACCGGCATCAAGAATGTTATTTGGCTCTTTAAAACCTGTTTTATTCGAGATAATAATTTTTTGTTCCGATTGATACTCTATATTTACTCCGAGATTTTTAAGAACATCAAGAGTGCTTTTGCAATCAGCGCCTGTTGAAAAATTTTCTATAATCACGGAATTATAAGTAAGAGCACTAAATATTGCTGCTCTATGCGAAATAGACTTATCTGCAGGAACTTTTACGGTTCCTTTTAGAGGGTTTTTTTCTGGTTGAACTTTCATTGTATTTTTAACTTGAACATGTTCCATATTTTAGATTACACTATAAACAGAAAATTTTTTTCTACTATTTTAAAAAATGTTTAGGTAAAATTTTATGATCATCATGATTTTACCATAGTTTTAGGTTGACAGTGTTTATTGTTAGGACTATATTTGGTCTACTATGTTTAAATAAAGGTATTAAAAAATGGGTGTAAAGAAAAACGATAGGTTAGTAATTTTAGCCTGTGGGGAATGTAAACGTCGTAATTACACAACCACAAAAAATAAGAAGAATGATCCGGGCAGAATTGAATTAAATAAATATTGTCCGTTTTGTAGTTCTCACAAATTACACAAAGAAACAAAATAAAATGCGTCTTTAGTTCAGTGGTAGAACGTCGGTCTCCAAAACCGGATGTCGTGGGTTCAAATCCTACAAGACGCGTTTTAAAAAATATTTTAATTTTAAATGCTTTTTAAGGATTGCAAAGTGAATAGTATCAAAAAAAAAGAATCAACAGAAAAAACAAGTAAATTTAAAGATAATATTATTCTTTATTTTAAAGGAGTCAAATCCGAGTGGGGCAAAATAACTTGGCCCGAAAGAAAGCAGGTTTTTGTCGAAACACTTATAGTACTTGCTGTTGTTTTCTTTTTTACAGTTTTAATTTATACTTTGGACATTGTTTTTTGTATTGGTTTGCATCCTAATAATATATGCGCTCAATGCTTACATCCGAACAATAAAGAAAAATGTTCTAAATAGTTGAAGTGTTATTTTAAGCAGGTAAGATATAATGGTTGAAATTGAACCTAAAAAAGAGAAAAGATGGTATATAGTTCATACTTACTCGGGACATGAAAATAAGGTTAAAATTAACCTTGAAAAACGCATTGAGTTTATGAACATGGGACATAAAATTTTTAGAATTGAAGTTCCTCAAAAAAGTGTTACTAAAGTTAAAGATGGAAAACGTCAGGAAAAAGAAGAGAAAATTTTTCCGGGTTATGTCCTTGTAGAAATGATTATGGATGATGACAGCTGGTATGTTGTCAGACATACTCCAGGTGTTACCAAGTTTGTCGGCGCAGAAAAAAAACCTATTCCGGCGCGTGATTCAGAAATCAGGAAAATTATCCATAAAGTCCAAAAACAAACTGCAAAAGTTGAACTTGATATTAGAGTGGGAGATAAAGTTCGTATAATTAGCGGACCTTTTGCTGATTTTGTCGGTGATATAACAGAAGTATATCCTGATAAAGAAAAATTACGAGCATCTGTATCTATATTTGGCAGGGATACTCCGGTAGAATTAGAATACGGACAAATTCAAAAAGTTTAAATTTTAAATAAAGGTTTAAGTTAAATTATAAGGAAGGTTAAAAGTGGCAAAAAAGATAGCAGCTAAAATAAAACTCCAAATACAAGCAGGAAAAGCAAATCCATCACCTCCTATAGGTCCGGCTTTAGGACAACATGGGGTAAATATCATGGAATTTTGCAAACAGTATAATGCTAAAACAGTAGATCAAACAGGCACTATAATTCCTGTTGAAATTACAGTATTTGAAGACAGATCTTTTGCATTTATCTTAAAAACGCCTCCTGCTGCTGTTTTAATTAAAAAAGCGGCAGGTCTCGACAAAGCTTCTGCAACTCCAAATAAAGTTAAAGTAGGTTCAATTACAACAGCTCAATTAGATGAAATTGCTAAAGCAAAAATGCCTGATTTGAATGCTACTACTTATGAAGCCGCAAAACAAATGATTCGTGGAACTGCTCGTAGCATGGGAGTTACAGTACAAGAATAGTGTTTTAATATTTAGATTTATTAGTGGAAGGATTTTTTGATCCGCTATAACCACAAAGGAGGAAAAATGTCTAAATTATCAAAAAGAAAACAAAAAATACTGGATTTATTAGAAGAAATAGATCAACCCTGTTCAGGAATACAAGCTATAAATCAATTAAAAAGGATTTCTGAAAGCATATCTAAGTTTAATGAAACATTAGAATGTCATATGAGACTTGGTATTAATGTAAAACATGCCGATCAGCAAGTAAGAAGCACAACAGTTCTTCCGTCAGGCACAGGTAAAAATGTTCGTGTAGCTGTTATTGCAAAAGGTGAAAAAGTAAAGGAAGCTGAAGAAGCAGGAGCTGATTTTGTAGGAGCTGAAGACATTGTAGAAAAAATACAAGGTGGCTGGCTTGAATTCGATACTTTGGTTGCTACACCTGACGCAATGGGTATGTTAGGCAAATTAGGCAAGCTTTTAGGTCCAAAAGGGCTTATGCCTAACCCAAAAACAGGTACTGTAACTTTTGACATTAAAAAAGCCATAAAAGATATAAAAGCTGGTAAAGTTGAATTTAGAGCGGATAAACAAGGTATGATCCACGTTCCGTTAGGCAAGATGGATTTTTCTGAAGAAGCTCTAATGAAAAATTTTTCAGCGCTGACTGATGCCATTATAAGAGTTAAACCTGCCGCAGCAAAAGGTACTTATATGAAATCAGTATATCTTACAACCACAATGGGTCCGAGTATTAAAATTGACACAAAACAACTTAATCTTGAGATAAAAGAATATCTTGCATAGTTAGTTTTTTTATCTGAAACTTTGCTGTAATTAATTTTTAGCGTGGCAAATTGTCAAAAATTAGACACTTGTCATCTCGAAGCATTAAGCATGGCTGCTATTTAAGTAGCATGGATGTTCAGGATCTGTCTTATATACTAATTTATTACCGGAAGTTTGACACCTTAAAAACACCAAAATCGTCCATAGCAAGGAATTAGACGATTTTTTAGAAACGTAGGGGCGATGTTTTGCTTCCCTATCTATAAATTGTTTTTGCAGGTACTGCTGCTTTTACTGCCTTGA
>JAZDPZ010000010.1:0-5874 GCA_043797105.1 bacterium
ATAATAAAAAAATTATTTCCTGAATAAGTTTTAGGTATAGTATAATCTTAATAAACATAAAGTCTTATTTTTAAGTGAGTTATTTTAATGCCTGATTTAATCCCAAAAGAATCAATAGAAAACAAATTAGATGAATTGCAAAGAGAAATACTGGAATTAAATAAGTTATTTGAATTAAATAAAATTATTAATGATATATCAAATTTAGACTCTTTAGCAGAAAAATTATCTATTTTTTTAAAAATTCAAATGAATTCAAAAAATATTGCTTTTTTTATTTTAGAAGAAAACAAGTATAAAATAGTTGCTTATGAGAATATTGAAACGCCTTCTTTAATAGAATTTAAAAATTCCGGAGAAGGAATCTGGCAAATAATTAAAGCTGCTCAGCCATTTGGAGTAATGAATAAAAAAGGCAAAAATATTTATTCTTTATTTTTTGAATCCAATAAATTAGAAAAACTTAATTCGTGTATTTGGCTGCCTTTTATATATGAAGGTAAAATTTTAGCTATAGTTTCTCTTGGACTTAAAAATACCGGAGAACATTACTCTGATTTAGAATTAAAATTACTTAAAAAAATTAGTGAGCATATTTCACCCGTTATAAACAAGTTAAAAACTCAAAAAATAAAAGAATCAAGTATTAAAGAGCTTCAAAAAACTCTCCATAATATTTCAATTCTTTATGATATAGGTCAATCTATGAATTTTATAGATGATCTTAAAAAACTGTTAAAAATGATCTTAAATAAGGCAATTTTAGTAACCAGCTCAGAAAAAGGCTCTTTGATGCTTCGTGATGTTTATACCCAGGAATTACTGGTAAAAGTTGTGCATGGTCTGGCTGACAAAGAAGTTGAAGAAAAAATTAACGAAGGATTGATTGAATGCTCCAGGATTAAAGTAGGAGAAGGAATAGCCGGAAATGTTGTTGTTTCTAAAAAAGCTATTATCACTAATTTAGGATCAAATGATCCAAGATTTAAGTATCCGGAAGATTCCAGAGTATCTTCCATTTTATGTGTGCCGCTTATTGTCAAGGAAGAAGCAATAGGAGTAATAAACATTACAAATAAGCTTAATGGTAAATTTTTTGATCAGGATGATCTGAATTTTATGAGCGCATTAGCAAATCAGGCAGCTATAGCTATAAATAATGCGCAATTATATGAACTCGCCATTACTGATGGTCTTACAAAATTATATATACACAGGCATTTTCAACATCTTCTCAATAATGAAATTAAAAGATCAGACCGTTACCAGCATCCACTTTCCCTGCTGATGATGGATATTGATAACTTTAAAATTATAAATGATAATTATGGTCATAGATTAGGAGATGAAATACTCAAACAAATAGCGCAAATTATATTAAACACCTGTAGAAAAATTGATATGCCAAGTCGTTATGGAGGCGAAGAATTTGCAATTATATTGCCTGAAACCGAAAAACAAAACGCAATAAAAATAGCAGAACGTTTAAGATCAAAAATACAGGGAATTATTGTTTATTCTCAGGATAATAATGTGCCTGTCTCTCCTACCATAAGTATAGGTGTCTCATCTTATCCAAATAATGCAAAGGATCAAGAGAGCTTAATTGAGACTGCTGATAAAGCTATGTATTCTGCAAAAAGAAAAGGGAAAAACTGTGTAGTTGATTTTTTTTCTGAAGAAGCTTAAAAAAAAGTTTACTGTTCAGAAATTGTAAAGATATAAATTTTGTGGATTATTCTTTATCACCTCTGATAAAATATTTTTTCGATATAATAATTAAAGAATCAATAATTTTAGGTCTTTAAAAAGGAGTAGCTGTGTTAAAAGAGCAATATATTCCGCAGGAAATAGAAAAAAAATGGCAGAAAATCTGGGCAGAAAAAAATATTTATCATACTGAAAATGAGTCTGACAAACAAAAATTTTATGCTTTGTCAATGTTTCCGTATCCCTCAGGCAAACTCCACATGGGGCATGTCAGAAATTACACAATTACTGATGTTATTGCGCGTTTTAAAAGAATGAGAGGCTTTAATGTGCTTCATCCTATGGGATGGGACAGCTTTGGACTTCCGGCTGAGAATGCTGCCATAAAATCAAATACAAGCCCTGCCAAATGGACTTTTTTAAATATAGATTATATGAGAGAACAATTAAAGACTTTGGGGCTTAGTTATGACTGGGATAGAGAAGTTACTACCTGTAAGCCTGATTATTATAAATGGACTCAATGGCTGTTTTTGGAATTTTATAGAGCAGGTCTGGCATATAAAAAAGAAGCCGGCGTTAACTGGTGTCCTGACTGCGCAACAGTACTTTCAAACGAACAGGTTGAAGAAGGTTTATGCTGGCGTTGCAGCTCGGTTGTAGAAAAGAAAAAGCTTTCCCAATGGTTTTTAAAGATTACTGATTATGCTGAACAACTTTTACAGGATTTGGACAAGCTTTCGGGGTGGCCCGAAAACGTTAAATTAATGCAAAAAAACTGGATAGGAAAATCTTACGGCGCTATTTTAAAATTTAAGGTTGCGGAATTCGATAATGTTGAAATTCCTGTTTTTACAACAAGACCTGATACTGTTTTCGGCGTAACATGCCTTGTTGTTGCTCCTGAATACCCTATTATTGACCAATTAATCACTGAAAACTTTAAAGATAAAGCTTATGAGTATATAAATAACGCTAAAAGAATTAATGAGATCGAAAGAACTTCCACTGAAAGAGAAAAAACAGGCGTTCCTCTTGGAACTTATGTAATAAATTCGTTTAATGGAGAGAAAGTGCCTGTCTGGACAGCCGATTATGCGCTTGTTGAGTACGGCACAGGAGCAGTAATGGCTGTGCCAGGGCATGATACAAGGGATTTTGATTTTGCTAAAAAATATGACTTTCCTGTTATAGAAGTTATAAAAAATCCTGAAAAAATTGCTGTGTCTATGGATGAAGCATATACTCAGCCCGGAATTATGGTTAATTCAGGTGAATTTAACGGGTTGAAAAGTGAAATAGCTAAACAAAAAATCACAGAATGGGCGGAAAAAAATAATAAAGGTTATAGTCAGGTTCAATATAAGCTTAGAGACTGGTTAATAAGCAGACAAAGATACTGGGGCGCTCCAATTCCGATAATTTATTGCGATGAATGCGGAATTATTCCGGTTCCTGATAATGAACTCCCTGTTATTTTACCGGATGATGTAGATTTTAAAGTTCAGAGAAAATCTCCTTTGGCTACATCTGAGGCTTTTATTAATACAACCTGCCCAAAATGCGGCAAACCAGCTAAAAGAGAAACTGACACAATGGATACTTTTATTTGCAGCAGCTGGTATTACCTGAGATATATTGATCCCCACAATGATAAAAAAGTCTTTAACTCAGAGTTGGTTAATAAATGGATGAATGTTGACCAATATGTCGGTGGAATAGAACATGCTATTCTTCATCTTTTGTATTCAAGGTTTTTTGTTAAAGTTTTAAGAGATCGTGGGCTGGTTAGCTTTGATGAACCTTTTGAAAATCTTTTAACACAGGGCATGGTGCTTAAAGATGGCGCTAAAATGAGCAAATCAAAAGGAAATACTGTTGATCCTGATGATATTTTTAAAAATTTTGGAGCTGATACAGCAAGATTATTTATTTTAAGCGATTCTCCGCCTCAAAGAGACCTTGACTGGTCAGATGAAGGAGTTGAAGGCTGTTATAAATTTCTTAACAGAGTATGGCGTTTAGTTAGAAATTGTCAGGAAAATATAATTTTTAATTATCCTGAACCTGCTCCTGAAAAACTTTCTCAGGAAAACAATGATCTTTTAAGAGAGACTCACAAGGCAGTTAAAAAAATAATGTCTGATATAGACAACGAATTTCAGTTTAATACGGCTATCAGCAAATATAGAGAATTTGTAAACAGTATTTATGATTATGTTAATAATAAAAAAGTTTATTCTGATAAGGATAAAGCTGTTTTAAGCAAAGCTGTTATAACTTTGATAAAACTTATGTCTCCAATAGTTCCGCATATAACCGAAGAAATTTGGCATGGGCTTGGCGGACAAGATTCTATTCATCTTACTGCTTGTCCGGAGTATGATGAAAAACTTTCTATCTCTGAATATGTGCCAATTGTAGTTCAAATAAACGGCAAAGTAAGAGAAAAATTAACCATGCCAGTAGATTCTTCAAATGAAGATATTGAAAAATCAGCTAAAATAAACTCAAAGGTGCAGTATTATATTAAAGATAAACAAATCATAAAAATTATTATTGTGCCAAACAGATTAATAAACATAGTTATCAGGTAATTTATACTCAACTTGTATAAATGTTTAGGGAGGTAAATTATGTCTTTAATAATAAAATTTATAGGTCATAGCGCTTTTGTTATAAATTATGGAGCTAATTCTATAATTATTGACCCGTTTATAACAGGAAATTCTCAGGCAAAATTCGATCCTGTGGATTTAAATGTTCGGGATATTTTAATAACACATGCGCATGGAGACCATTTAGGAGATAGTATAGAAATAGCAAAGAAAAAAAGCGCAACAATAACAGCTATGTTTGAAATAGCAAATTATTGCGCTAAAAAAGGCGTAAAAACTCAGGGTGTAAATATGGGAGGGAAAGTTCCTTTTTCCTGGGGAAATGCGTACTGGTTGCCTGCTGCTCATAGCAGTTCAATGCCTGATGGTCAATATGGAGGAGAAGCTGCAGGCATTTTATTAAATATAGGAGGAACTTCGGTTTTTCATGCCGGAGATACCGGACTTCATCTGAATTTTAAAATGATAGGAGAGTTTTATAAACCTGAAATTTCTATTCTGCCGATTGGCGGATATTATACAATGGGTATTGATGAAGCTGTTCAGGCTGCCAAATGGCTTGGAAGCAAAAAAATTATACCAATGCATTATAATACTTTTCCTCAGATTCAGATAGATGTTAAAGAATTTAAAAAAAGGATTGAATCAGAAGCTTCTGCTGAATGTATTATTTTAAACCCCGGAGAAATTTATAAGATATAATTTTATTATGACAAAAATTCATAGATTAAAATTAACAGATATACAAAAAATCAAGGAAATGATGGAATATGTTAAACCCGGAGTTGCCTCAAATATTTTTTTTGAAGGAAAATTTACGTTATTTCCTGTTGATATTTTGCATGATCTTCTTCCTATAAACAAAAAATTTCTTCAGGAGTGTTATGTAGCCTCAAAAGATAAAGAATTACTGGGATTAATAGGTCTAATTCCTGATGGCAAGCAAAAAACAAGATGGAAAATCAACAGACTTGTATTAGATACTAATGCTTATGAAGTTGGTAAGCAGTTAATTGACTATGTTGTCAATAAATATGGCGGAGCAGGAGTTGAAACTTTTATAACAGCTATAGATGAGAATTATGCTGAAGCTATAGCGCTCTTTAAGAATGCCTGTGGATTCAGAAGTTATACTAAAATTCATATATGGGAAAAAGATAACCCGAAAGTTGAAAAACTATCTCAAGATTTACAACTTTTAAGAGAAGTTAAATCATTTGATGCCAGGAATTTATATGAATTAGACCAGGAAAGTCTATTTCCTCAATTTAGAACTTCTTTAACAAAAAATATTTCTGATTTTAAATTTGGATTGGAAAGTCAGTTAATTAACTCTTTTAGAAACCTTAAAGTAAAACGGTTTGTTTTGGATAATCCTGCCAGAAATGCCATTGAAGGATATATCTGGATAAATTCCAGGGATAATAAAAATTTTTGGGTTGATATTGTGCTTTCATTAGCTTATCAAGACTATTATGAAGACCTTTTAAATTATGTTATTAAATATATTAATAAACAAAATCAAAATATAAAATTATATATATAT
>JAZDPZ010000011.1:0-22703 GCA_043797105.1 bacterium
AAAAATGACAAGAAAAGAAGATCAGCAAACAATTTATGACAAATTAGTAAGTGATTTTATCGGTTCAAAGACTAATGCTGGGATTTATCTTCTGAAAATGGCTCAGACCGTTGCAGAAGCAAACCACAACTTAAGCAGAAAGATGTTTAAGAGATTTCTTAAAGACCCTCGAATCAACATAAAAAGATTGCAGGCTAATAAAATGATTGCGGTTTACCAGCTTTCAAAAAGTGATAGTCGACTAACACATTTTATTAATAATGAGGGTATCGAAAAATCTTATCTATTAACGATTATCAAGGATGAAAACGCCAAAGAGAAATTCACAGAACAAATTATAGATATTCCATTTACTGTAAAACAGACAAAGCAGGCAATTCAAAAAATCAACAATGAAAACAAAACTCCTGCTCAGGCAATTGAGGAGGTAAGGAATAAAATATTCCTTCAAAAGCCTAAAGAATCACCAAAAACCGTTTCTCTTGAAGAGTACGAAAAACTTAAAAAAGAGAACGAACAGCTCAAACTAAAATTGACAGAATTTGAGAAAAAACAGACTGAAAAATCTGCTCAAAAAACTTTGGAAGTTAAAGGACAGCAATCTTTAAATTTTGATTATCTGAATTAACAAAAGGTTAGGGGAACAGATATTATACATGGACTCAAAACCCTTCCTGAATACTCGTTATTAGAACATGAATTGTAGGAGACAGAATAATGTCAAAAAAATTAGAAAAATTTAACCATAAAAATGGAGACAAAATTATTATGAAAAGTAATCTCGACAATGAAAAAATTAAGAACAAATATTTTGATTATTTGAAAGAATCTGAAGGCTATGCAGAAGCAACAATTACAGCTCACAAAAAAGCAATATTCCGTTATGAAGAATTTTCTAACTTTGAGGATTTTAAAAACTTCAACAAAAAAAGAGCAATTGAATATAAAAAATGGCTCGAAGAAAAAATAGACCCTCGAACCAGTAATAAAATTTCGTTAACTACAGTATATCATTATATCCGTAATTTAAGAGAATTTTTTGAATGGCTTGCAATTCAGCCAACTTATAAATCAAAAATTCTTTTAACCGATGTTGATTATTTAAAACTGCCTAAAAAACAGGCTCGAATTGCCACATCCTCAAAGCGTGAGGACTTTCCGACTATCGAACAGATCAAAAAAGCGGTTGAATCAATTAAGATTAACTCAGAAATTGACCTGAGAGATAAAGCATTACTAAGTTTTACCCTGTCATCCGGTATGAGGGATAAGGCAATTATAACTTTACCGATAGGATGTTTTGTTAAAGACAGGATGCAGATTAATCAAGACCCTAAATTTGGGGTTCAAACAAAGTTCAGCAAAACAATCCTGTCTTATTTATTCAGATTTGATGAAGATATGGTTAAATATTTCCTTGACTGGTACGAATATTTAAGGACTGACAAGTTTTTTGGGAATGCAGACCCGATATTTCCAAAAAACAAAGTTATAAATGCTGAAAATTCCCTAAGCTTTATTTCAAATGAAGTTGAACCAAAATTCTGGCAAAGTGCAACAAGCATAAGAGATATATTTAAGCAAAGATTTGAAAAAGCCGGAATAAAATACTTTTCCCCTCACACATTCAGACATACAGCAATATTGACAGCTCTTTCAAAATGCCGGAATGGTCAGGAAATTAAGGCAATAAGCCAAAATTTTGGACATGAAAACGTAAGCACCACCCTGACTGCTTACGGAACTTTAAATCAAACTCAAATGCACGAGACAATTTCCGGCATGTGTTTTTCGGAAGATTCAGATAATTTTGATGACTTGGCTCAACAAATTCAGGAAATCCTTAGAAAAAAACAAAAAGGCAATTTTTAATCCTCTAAGCTCTATTTACTGGCTCTGCTTATCAGGCAGGGCTTTTTTTATTGTTTAATAAAGCCTGAACCTTGCCAAAGACAATTTTATTAATAATAGACTGATGATTACCTTCCTGAACGATTCCACCATGCCGGATAACTCCTTTATAGAAGTCATTTTTCAGAATTTTTTTTATTGAATTAAAGCTAAATTCTTTATTCTGGCTTGTTTTATATCCTGCTTCCGTCAGTTCTCTTTGAACTTTGGCAATTGATTTTAATTCCATAAACTTAGAGAAAATAAATTTGATTAATTCTGAATTTTCTTTATCAATGATAATTTCAGCTTTATCGTTCCATTTATAGCCAAGAGGAGCATTACCGCAAGCTTTAATTCCGCTTTTAGCCTTTGTTTTTCTTCCTTTTGCAAGTTTAAGAGCTATGCTCATTCTTTCGTATTGGTCAAGAGCTTCCATAATGGCATTTACAAGGTAATCATTAGGGTCTTTTGAATAGATTGAATAATTAGGCTGCTCCAAGCTGACAACATCAGCATTTACTTTTTTAAATTCTTTCTGGATGAGAGCTTTAACAGTATCAGACCTCCAAAGCCTTGAAGTATTAAGAACAACTACTTTAGAAATACCGTTAAATGTAGTGATTAATTCAGTTAAACCTTCTCTGTTTATTTCTGTTCCTGAAATACCTTCATCATGAAAGATTTTAACCAGCTCAAGATTATTTTCTTTACAATATTTTTTTATTGCCTGTTCCTGAGTTTTTAAGCCATAGCCTTTATCTACCTGAGTTGAAGTGCTTACTCTAATATATCCAAAGACTTTCTCCATAATATCAAACCTGCTATTCTGAATTAACCTGATATGTTTAACCTTATTTTTAGAATAACAGATTTTTGATAAAATTGTAAGCTTATTTATAATAGTTCAATAAATATCATTAAAAAACAATTATAATAACAAAAATCCTATTTGTACTTATCAAAGATTCATGATAATCTTATATTAAGATAGTCTCGTTAATTTCATAATAATAAAATTTTTATATTATAATTTGATGAATACTTTAAGTAGGTGGTGGAAAATGAGTATAGAACTTGAAAAACAGCAAAAATCAACATTTGATGAAAATATACAGCGTGGAATAAATGCAAAAATTTTATCAATTAATGAAGACAATACAAAAGTAACTTATCATGTAAAAAATGAAAAAACATATAAATTAACAGACCCAGAAGAGAAAGTAAGAGCTTCTTATTTTGTTGAGTTAGTTCTTGATTATCAATATTCAACAGACAAAATTGCTCTTGAAGTAACTGTTCCAAGAAGAACTCCAAGTGATTCGGCTGATATTGTTATATATGACCAAGACGACAAGGATTTTAAAAAACCTTATTTAGTTGTCGAATGTAAAAAAGACGGCATAACGGATGCCGAATTTAAACAAGCAATCGAACAGGCTTTTGGAAATGCAAACAGTTTAAAGGCAAAATTGGCAATTGTAGTTGCTGGAAATACAAGAACTGCTTTTGATGTTGATGGTTTTGAATCTATGGAGCGGGAAAAAAATGTAATTCCTGATATACCTGAAAAATATGGTAAAGTTCCAGAATATAAATTTTTCAAAGGCGGTAAGCAAGATTTAAAAACAGTATCAAGAGAAGAACTAATAAAGGTTTTAGAAAAATGTCATGATACAGTTTGGCAAGGTGGCAGACTTGCCCCGACTGTTGCATTTGATGAAGTTTCAAAACTGCTTTTTTGTAAGCTTAAAGATGAAAAAGATTCCGATGATAAAGAGGACGGTTTTGCTTACCTGTTTCAGGTTGGAAAACATGAAACAGCTCAAGATGTTTATAAACGTATTGATGGGATTTATCAAAAAGCAAAGCAAGATGATAAAGAAGTTTTTCAGGGGAATTTAAACCTTGACCCAAAGATTCTTTATAACGTTGTAGAACATCTTCAGGGCATTAACTTTGTTGATACCGACCTTGATACAAAAGGGGTTGCTTTTGAAAGATTTATGCAGGATTTTTTTAAGGGCAAAATGGGGCAGTTCTTTACACCAAGACAACTTGTTGAATTTGTTGTTAAAATGCTTGATATAAAAAAAGAAGATAAAGTTCTTGACCCTGCAAGCGGAAGCGGTGGCTTTCTGCTCAATGCTCTTGATTTTGTAAGAGAAAAATCAAAAGGAATTAAAGACCGTGTAAAGGCTCATAGGTACTGGCATGATTTTGCAAAAGACAATCTGTATGGCATAGAAATAAATGACCAGATTGCAAGAGTTTGCAAGATGAGTATGATTATCCATGATGATGGTCATACAAACATAATAAGCAGAAGTTCTTTAGATAATTTTGAAGATATTGAAAAACAAAAAGCAGGTTTTCAAAAAGATAATTTTGATGTAATTATTACAAATCCGCCTTTTGGGGCAACTATAAAATCGACTGAATACAAACAGGAATATTTAGACAAATTCAAACTTGGCAAAGACAAGAAAAATCAAAAAACCGAAATATTATTTATTGAAAGATGTATTGACTTTGTAAAGCCTGAAACTGGAAGAATAGGAATTGTTTTACCTGATGGAATTTTAACAAACAGCTCTTTGCAGTATGTAAGAGATTTTATAATGGAGCATTGCCAAATTTTAGCGGTTGTTTCATTACCTCAATTTGCTTTTTCTCATTATGGAGCAGGTGTTAAATCTTCTCTCGTATTCCTGAGACGTAAGGGAGAGAATGAAAAACTCAAAAAATATCCTATATTTATGGCTATGGCTGAACATATAGGATATGATGCAACAGGAAGAGAAGATTCAACTAATGATTTAGAAACTATTTATGAAGAATACCAAAAATTTAAAGCTAACAGTAATAGTTATGAGGGTTGTTAGTTATGAACGAAGAAATAAAAAAATTAGTAGTTTTTAAAGGAAATCAAATAAGAAGAACCCTTCATAATGATGAATGGTATTTTTCTATTGTAGATATTATTGAAGCATTAACTGAAAGTAGTATTCCCAAAAGATATTGGACAGATTTAAAGAAAAAACTTACCAAAGAAGAAGGTTTTGACCAGTTGTACGAAAAAATCGTACAACTGAAATTAGAATCTACAGACGGCAAAAAATACACAACTGATACTGCAAACGTTGAAACTATATTTCGTATAATTCAGTCTATTCCTTCTCCTAAAGCTGAACCCTTTAAAAAATGGCTGGCAAAAGTTGGATATGAGAGAGTTCAGGAAATTGAAAACCCTGAACTTGCTCAAAAAAGGATGAAAGCTTTATATAAGGCAAAAGGTTATCCTGATGAATGGATTGAAAAACGCTCTCGTGGTATTGCGATAAGGGAAGAATTAACAGATGAATGGAAAAAACGAGGCGTAAAAGAAGGTTTGGAATACGCTATTTTAACCGATGAAATTTCACAAGCGACATTCGGGATAAAAACTAAAGAATATAAAGAGTTTAAAGCTTTGCAAAAGCGTGATAATTTACGGGATAATATGAATGATTTAGAACTTATTTTTACTATGCTTGGAGAAGCATCAACAACAGCAATAGCCAAAACTCAAAATGCTCAGGGATTTAAGGAAAACAAGGAAGCGGCAAGTCAGGGCGGAACTGTTGCAGGAAATGCAAGAAAAGAGCTGGAAGAAAAAACAGGCAAAGCCATTACAACAAGTGAAAATTATAAACAAATAGCCCAAAACCCTCAAATTGGAACAGAAGGTTGTTAGTTATGCAATGTTTTAAGATTTACAGCGATGAAATAGAAGGAAGATTAGATATTTATTTTTATTTGTCAGAATTTACAGAACTTGTAAATAAAATAAAAAAATCAAAAATTACTTTCTGTCCATTGAAAGAAATAACAACAAAAATTACTGATGGGGCACATCACTCGCCTACTAGCAATCCTGAATTTAGTAATAAATATATAACTGTAAAAGATATTAATAATGATGGACAAATTGATTTAATTAATTGTAATAAAATTAATGATGAAGATTTTACATTAATGGTAAGAAATAACTGTAAGCCATTACCTAATGATATTCTTTTTTCAAAAGATGGAACTGTTGGCAAAATATATAGAGTAAAAGATGATGACAATTTTGTTATTCTGTCATCATTAGCAATATTAAGACCAGATATTACAAAAATAATTCCAGAATTTTTAGAATTTATCCTTAGAAATAATATTACAAATAAAATAGTAAAAAGATTAATGGGTGGTTCTGCAATTCAAAGAATCATTCTCGATAATTTAAAAGAAGTCCTTATTCCTTTACCAGAAAAAAAAATACAAAACAAAATAGTCGACCTAATGCAAACCGCCTACGAAAACAAAAAACAAAAAGAGCAGAAAGCAGAAAAACTCTTAAATTCTATTGATGATTTTGTTCTTGAGCAATTGGGCATTGAATTGCCTGAAATTCAAAATAAGATGTGTTATAGAGTTTATTCAAATGAGCTTGAAAATAACAGGCATGACCCTTATTATTATCAGCCTAAGTTTGAAAAAGTTGACAAGGCTTTATTAAAAGGAAAATATAAAGTAAAATCTTTAAAAGATTTATTAGAGTCGATAATAAGCGGACAAAGACCAAAAGGTGGAGTAGGGCAAATTGAAGAAGGAATTCCAAGTTTAGGTGGGGAACATGTTTTAAATAATGGCTCTATTGCAGTAGAAAATTTAAAATATATTCCTGAAGATTTTCATAAAACACAATTAAAAAGTAAGGTTAAAAAATTAGATGTCATTTTAGTTAAAGATGGTGCTACAACTGGAAAAGTTGGAATAATACCAGAAAACTATCCATTTGATGAAGCAAATGTTAATGAGCATGTCTTTATTTTAAGAACTAACAAAGATTTGAATCCTTATTACTTATTTGCTTATTTAAAATCTGAAATTGGACAAAAACAAATTAAAAGAGAAATAACAGGCGCTACAATTACAGGGATTATAAGAGAATCAACAGAAAATTTATTAATTCCAATTCCTCCTGAAAATATTCAAATACTAATTGCCGATGAATATAAAAAGAGAATGGAACAAGCTAAACAACTTCAAAAAGAAGCTCAGGAAGAACTTGAACAGGCTAAAGCAAGAGTTGAGAGAATAATCTTAGAGGAAGAGGAAATATAAAAAAATCAAAAACTTCGGCGACTATGCCAAAGGCAGGAAGAACGTCCGAAGTCTACATTTATATTATAATACTATTATAATATTATTTCAAGGGTTGTTAAACAATGGAAAAATACAAATGACAGCAGATGTAAATATAACAATCAAAGGAATATTAGGGCAAGTTTTTGATGGCAAATATTGCGTTAGAGGCTTTGCTCCTGCTGAAGATATTTATAATCTGTCAAAAGCAGAAGAATATCAAAGAGAAATAGACAAAAAGCACGTTGATGAAATTAAAATTTTTTACAATACCAAGAAGGAATGTTTATTTTATCCTGAAATAATTCTTGGATATTCTCTCGATGCCAACAATATGCAGAAACTGCAACAAGAGAGCTCTTTTAAAGATGCAGTAATAAAAGCAACTATTCCAAAATCAAGACTTGCAACATTAAATTTCAAAGACAAACTTTGTTTGTCTATTATTGATGGTAATCATAGATTAAATGCATACGAAAAAGATAAAATGCCTTCTGTTCAAATACCATTTTGTATAGTATTTTTTCCAAATACAGACGAAAAAAATAAAAAAATAATATTCAACAATATAAATTATAAAAATAAACCTCTTCAACTTGAAGAAAACTTAAAAAACATTTTTAATGAAGCTTTTAGTGATGATGAAATTATAAAAGATTTTGGAGAAGAATATTTGAAGACAAAAGAACTTATAAAATTTTTTGAAAGTTCTTTTGGGATTAATGGCTTAAAAAATTTATATCCTAAATATAGAGAAATTTGTTTTAAATTAGTTATATTACTAATTGAGATTATTACTGATAAAAAATTATTAAATAATGAGAATATCTATAAAGCTGCATCTGATATTCTTAGAATAGATAGAATATCGAAGAATCTTGATTCAGGAATGTTTAAAGCTCTAACATACTATAAATTAGTTGATACTAATTCAAGTAATAAAAAATTCGCCTTATTTAACGAGTGGGCTATTAAAAATAATCTCTTTGAAATCTCTAAAATTAATGCTATAGACTTAATTAACGTTTACAATAAAATATTTGAATCTAAATCAAGACAAATATTTGTTTCAATGCCTTTTGCTAAAGATGACTCTGATAATATGTTCAATGCGGTTAAAGAAATTGTAAAAGAAATCTCAGAAGAGCATAATCTTGAATTTCCCGAACCTATAAGAATTGACGAATTAGATAAAAGCTATTCATTTTCAATTACAGATGAAATAATTAAGCATATAGAAAATTCTGGCTACATAATAGCTTGTCTAAATTATCAAAGACCAAATGTTTATCATGAAATTGGTTATGCAATGGGTTATATATCTGGAAAAGGACTTGATAAAAACTTATTATTAGTAATGAAAACACCAGAAAATGAAGAGGAAAAACATAAAGATGAATTTAGAGTTCATTTTAATTTAAATGGTTATCATCGTCTTGAGTATAGAAAAATTAAAGAATTTAAAGAAAAAATTAAAGAAAAAATTAAATTACATTTTGGAATAGAATCAAATGACTAAAGCCGTAATTTATGCAAGGGTTTCAAGCTTGGAGCAAAAGAAAGAAGGATATTCTATTCCTGCTCAAATTCAATTGCTTAAGGAGTATGCACAAAAGCATAATATACAGATTGTAAAAGAATTTACCGATTCAGAAACCGCTAAACAGGCAGGCAGAACAAACTTTGGTGAGATGCTTAAATTCCTGAAAAAGAACAAAAACATTAAAGTTATTCTTGTAGAAAAGACTGACAGACTCTACAGAAATTTTAAAGACTATGTTTCGCTTGATGAAAGTAATCTTGAAGTTCATCTTGTAAAAGAAAACGTGATTTTAAGCGAAAATTCTAAATCTCACGAAAAATTTGTACATGGAATTAAGGTCTTAATGGCTAAAAATTTCATAGATAATTTAAGTGAGGAAGTAAGAAAAGGGCTACAACAAAAAGCAGAACAAGGATATTATCCACAACATCCGCCTTATGGTTATCAAAGGCTTGATAAAAAAATGCACTTAATAAATCCTGAAACTGCTCCCTTTGTAAGACGAGCTTTTGAGCTTTATTCAGAAGGAGATAAATCACTTGAATATGTAAGAGCTAAATTATATGAAGAAGGATTTATTTATAAAACCAATAGCCCCAAAATCGGGAAAACTCACCTTGAACGAATGCTTAAAAATATATTCTATAAAGGGCAGTTTAAATTTAATGATAGAATTTTTACCGGACTTCATGAATCTTTGATTTCTGTAAAATTATTTGAGGAAGTTCAAAAAGCTTTTAAAAAAGATAATAAACCCTTATATAGAAACGAGCATGATTTTATATTTGCCGGCATGATTACCTGTTCAGATTGTGGCTGTGGGATAACAGCCGAAATTAAAAAGGAAAGGTATATTTATTATCATTGTACTTGGGGGAAAGGTAAGAAAAATTGCAACCAGAAAGATTATATTAGACAGGAAAAACTTGAAGAACAGTTTGGTGAAGTTGTAAAAAGAATCAATATAACAGATGAACATAAGGAATGGATTATAAAAGCCCTTAAATTAAGCCTTGAAGAAGAGCAAGAATATAATACAGAAAGAATTAACAGTCTTCAAAAGCAAACTGCAACATTAAGAGACAGGATTAAAAAGATTTATATTGATAAACTTGATGGAAAGATTAACGAAGAATTTTGGATTAATCAGCATAATGAATGGACTGACCAGTTAGAAAAAATCAAGATAATAATTAATGCTCATGATAAAGCAAATGATAGTTACTTAAAATCAGGAATTGAGATTTTAGAACTGGCAAATAACGTTTATAATCTATATACTAGCCAAGAGTCTGAAGAGAAGGCAAAATTATTAAAAATCATACTATCGAACTCTGAACTCAAAGACGGAAAGCTAAGCTATACATACAAGAAGCCCCTCGACATATTAGCCGAAGGACTATCTTTTAAAAAGTCTCACGCTTGAAGGGATTCGAACCCCCGACCTTCTGGTTCGTAGCCAGACACTCTATCCAACTGAGCTACAAGCGCATAATTTTAATTATAAAAAACTCAAATACATTTTTTTTATTTTGTTTATACTAAATATTTTTACTATATTTAAGTTATTGCAATATATTTTATATCATAAAAATTAACAAAATAAAAATAAGTGAATTCTTCCAACTCCAAAGAAAATTTGAATGTTTTTTATAATTCTATTATCATATTAGCTAATAAACCTAGGAAATAAGGAAATATTAAAATGAAAAAACCTTTTTTTTATCAATGTCTTTTTATGTGTACCTGGATATATTCAGTTATATTTAATGTGGCTGATTGGGATTTATGGGCAAGGATGGCTGTGGGAAAAATGTTTTTTCAGCTTGGAACGGTTCTAAAGAGAGATATTTTTTCTTATACACCGGTAAAAGATATATGGATAGATCATGAATGGGGATCAGGAGTGATTTTTTACTTTTTATCCCATCATTTTGGTGATTTAGGACTTATGATGCTAAAAATTATTGGAACATTTATTATCATTGTTTTAATAACCAAAATAGTTGAGCTTCAAAATATAAAACCTAAAACTCATTTAAATCTGTTTTTTTATATTTTAATTTTAGCTGCTACATTTCATGGGGTTGGAATAGCTGTAAGATGTCAATTATTTACTTTTATACTTTTTGCTCTTTGGATTTATGTGCTTGAATTGGTGAGACGCGGAAATAATAGGTTATTATGGATATTACCTGCTACCATGCTGATATGGACTAATCTGCATGGCGGTTTTGTTTCAGGAATAGGTCTTCTTTTAATTTATGGAACAGGTGAATTTTTAAATAAAAAATCTTGTAAAAAGTATTTTTTAATTTTGATCCCTACAATTTTGGTGACTTTTATAAATCCTTACGGTGTTAAATATTTATCTTATATTATTCATGCGACTACTATGCCAAGACCTACAATAGTTGAGTGGAAACCAACTAATTTATTTGGTCCGACTTCACAATGGAAAGGTTTTAAAATACTATTTTTTCTTTCATTAATAACATTAATTTTTTCTTTTATAAAAAACAAACTAAATTATAAAATTTTAGATAAAGTTAAGTATTTATTAATACTGATTACTGCGTTTTTAGCCTTAAAACATATTAAACATCATACTTTCTTTGTAATAGTAGCCGGAAGTTTCTTATATCATGATTTTTATGCGATTTTTAGTTTTATTAGAGATTTTATAGTCTCAAAATTTGGTGAAACCGCTGATAAAATCTTAAAATATATGGCTTTAGGAAAAAATATAATGTTATATATTATAATAACTTTTGTAAGTATTGTCTGGATGTATTATACTCCGATTAAACTTCGCATGCCTGAAGATACTTATCCTCTTGGATCAATTGAATTTGTTAAACAGAATAATTTAAAAGGGAATCTTTTAACTGTATTTCACTGGGGAAGTTATACTATCTGGAAATTATGCCCGCAATGCATGATTGCGCTTGATGGAAGATATGAAGAAGTTTATCCGGAAGATTTACATATGATGGTTTATAATTTTAATTATATTATTGATAAAAATTGGTATGATTTTATAAAGAAATATCATACTGATATTATAATTGTAGAAAAGAAAAATGAATCTTATTCCCTGATGTTAAACAATAAAGATTGGAAAAATGTTTATAGCGACAAAATAAGCGCTGTTTTTATGCCGGCAGGCAAGGCAAAAAAATCATATATCATTCCAAAATATACAGAAGAATATATTGAAAAGGAAAGATATAATACTTCAATAGGATTTTAAGGAGCTAAAAATGAGTATTATGACTGAATTACAGTATAAAACAACTGATGAACTTAGAAAAGCGTTATTAAATAAGGAAATTTCCACAAAAGAGCTTGTTGATAATGCTTATAAAAGAATTGAGGATGTAGAGGATAAAGTTCAGGCTTTTAATACTTTGACAAAAGATTTGGCATATCAGACAGCCAGGGAAGTTGATGAAAAAATTAAAAATAATGAAAAACTTCCTGTTCTTGCAGGCATTCCAATTGCTGTTAAAGATAATATCTGTATAAAAGGTCATCTTACTACAGCGAGCAGTAAGATTCTGACAAATTTTATTCCTCCTTATGATGCTACTGTGGCAAAAAAATTAAGAGAAAATTTTATTCCGGTTATTGGAAAAACCAATCTTGATGAATTTGCAATGGGTAGTTCCACAGAAAACAGCGCGTTTAAAATAACCAAAAATCCCTGGAATCTTAATATGGTTCCCGGAGGGAGTTCCGGTGGTTCTGCGTCTGCCGTAGCTTCAGGAGAAACAACTTTATCGCTTGGCTCAGACACAGGAGGAAGTATCAGACTTCCTGCAAGTTTCTGCGGTGTCGTCGGATTAAAACCTACTTACGGCAGAGTTTCAAGATTCGGCTTAATTGCCTATGCAAGCAGTTTAGATCAAATAGGTCCTTTTGGCAGGTGTGTTGAAGATGTGGCTTTAACACTTCAGGCAATAAGCGGATATGACTGTCATGATTCAACTTCTATTAACCAGTTGGTTCCTGATTATCAAGCCTGCTTAAAAAAAGATATTTCAGGAATGAAAATAGGCGTTATTTCAGAACTCCTGGGAGAGGGATTACAGCCTGATGTAAAAGAAGCCATTTTAAATTCAATTAAAACCCTTGAAAATCTTGGAGCAAAAATTGAGGAAATTTCGCTTCCTCTTAATAAATATGCTATTGCAGCGTATTATATAATAGCAGTGGCTGAAGCAAGCGCTAATTTAGCCAGATATGACGGTGTTAAATATGGATATAGAATGCCTGATACAGAAAATATAATGGAAATGTACACTAAAACAAGGGCAGAAGGATTTGGAGACGAAGTAAAAAGAAGAATAATGCTTGGAACTTATGCTTTAAGCTCAGGTTATTATGACGCGTACTATAAAAAAGCTCAACAGGTCAGGACTTTAATTAAAAAAGACTTTGATAAAGCCTGGGAAAAAGTCGATCTCCTTATTTGCCCGACTTGTCCAAACACTGCTTTTGAAATTGGCACAAAAGTTTCTGATCCTTTAAGCATGTATTTAATTGATATTGCTACTATTACGGCAAATTTGGCAGGTATACCCGGAATTAGCATTCCATGCGGATTGGATAATAATAATTTGCCTATAGGGCTACAGATTTTAGGTCCTGTGTTGTCTGAAGAAACAATGTTAAATACTGCGTATGCTTTTGAACAGGCAACGGATTTTTATAAAAACAGACCAAATATTTAATCGAGGACTAAAAAATGTATGGTGAAAAAGATATAACCTGTCCGGCTTGCGGAAACAAGCTAAGTAAAATAAAAATAGAAGATATAATCGTTGATGTATGCGAAAATGGCTGTGGGGGAATCTGGTTTGACAGAGGGGAATTAAAAAAAGTCAATGAAAAGCATAAATCAGCAGGTGAGTCTCTTTTAAATATTCAAAAAAATGAATGTATAATAATTGATACGAGCATTAAACGAAAATGTCCCATATGCAAAGATATAATTATGAAAAAGCATTTTTCAAGCATAAAGAGAACCGTAGAAATTGATGAGTGCTGTCAATGCGGTGGAATTTGGCTTGATTATGGAGAATTAGAAAAAATAAGAAATGAATTTGAAAGTAATGATAAAAGAATTGAGCAGACAAAACAATTTTATACCATATATGCTTCTCAACTTTTTGCGGATAATTCAGATAAAGAGCTTGATAAAATTACCGGTATAGTTAGTAAAATATTCTTTTTTCTGTTTTAACACTTAATAAAGCAAAAATAGTGTAATTTCTTGTATACCTTGTATATTATGAATCAAATTTAAAAATTTTTTGTGAAAAGATAAATTTATTATAGAAAGAATTATTCTGCTAAAATAAATCAATATTAGATGAGGATAAACAGGTGGATAAAATTAATAAAATTAAATTAAATGATTTTTCTATAGGATCAGATAATCTTGTTGTTATAGCTGGACCTTGCGTTATTGAAGAAGATATTTCCATTGTTTTAAAAACAGCAGAAAAATTAAAGGAAATTACAACAAAATTAGGACTGCCATTTGTATTTAAAGCTTCTTATGACAAAGCAAACAGGACTTCTATTGATTCTTACAGAGGTATTGGAATTAATAAGGGATTAGAAATTCTTGCAAATATAAAAAAAGATTTTGATCTGCCTATTATAACTGATATTCATCAAATACAGGAAGCTGAAATTGTAGCAGAAGTTGCGGATATTATTCAAATTCCTGCTTTTTTGTGCAGGCAAACTGATTTGCTTGTAGCTGCCGCAAAACCGGAAAAATAATAAATATAAAAAAGGGACAGTTTTTATCGCCAAATCAAATTGATAATTCTGCTAAAAAAATAATAAAAAGCAATAACAATAAAGTTTTAATTACAGAAAGAGGGGTTTGTTTCGGTTATAATAATCTTGTTTCAGATATGAGAGCCATTTCTATAATTCAAAATTTTGGTTATCCGGTAATATTTGATGCTACTCACAGTGTTCAACTTCCCGGAGGATCCGGCACAAGTTCTTCAGGACAAAGAGAGTTTGTGGAAATCCTTGCAAGATCAGCAGTTGCTGCAGGATGTAACGGATTATTTTTAGAAATTCATCCAAATCCTGATTTTGCTCCTTGTGATGGCGCTAATATGATAGCTTTAGATAAAACTTATGAGTTGTTAAATATATGCAGAGAAATATTTTGGGTTGTTAATAAAAAATAAATAAAGGTAATATTATGCCAAAAGAAAATACAGAAAAAATTTGGGAACAGTTAATAGTCAAATTAACAGAAAGTCTTGATTTTCCGGCTGTTGAATCATGGATTAAACCTCTCAAGTTTGTTTCTCTGGATGAATCCTGCCTTGTTTTATCTACAAATAATAATTTAAGCAAAGAGTGGATTTATAAAAATTACTCAGCTTTAATTACAGAAATTTTAAAAGAAATAACCGACAAAAATTTGTCATTTAAGATTATAATTGGCAAAACAAAAGAAATAACAGAACCCCAAAAACCTGAAAATAAAAATATTCCATTAAGTGATAACCAAATAAATGCGCTTCGAAGCACTTCTAATAATCTTAACCTTAAGTATACTTTTGAAACTTTTGTAATTGGCGCGCATAATAAATTTTGCCATGCAGCAGCGCTTGCTGTAGCCAAATTTCCGGCAAAAAATCATAATCCGCTGTTTATATATGGAGGAGTCGGACTTGGGAAAACTCATTTAATGCAGGCAATAGGACATTATATTTTAGTGCATGATTCTGATATAAAAATTAAATATACAAGTACTGAAATGTTTACCAATGATCTGATTAATTCTATAAGAAGCGATAAAATGTCTGCTTTTAGAATGAAATATCGCCAGATTGACGTGCTTTTAATTGATGATATTCAGTTTATTGAAGGAAAAGAAATAACTCAGGAAGAAATTTTTCATACTTTTAATACTCTTTATGAATCTGGAAAACAAATAGTTTTAACAAGTGACAGACATCCAAAAAATATTTCCACTCTTACGGAAAGACTTAGAAGCCGTTTTGAATGGGGACTTTTAGCTGATATTCAGGTTCCTGATATTGAAACCAGGATTGCAATTTTAAGAAATAAAGTTGAAAGAGATAAAATGTCTGTGCCTGATGATATTCTGGAATTAATTGCAACAGCTTATCAAAATAACATAAGAGAATTGGAAGGCGCTTTAAATCGAGTTGTCGCATATGTTAGTATAAATGATTGTCCAATGACCGTGGATATTGTTAGAAATATAATTAATTTTTCAGGCTCTGGATGTAGTTTAACTATAGGTAAAATAATTGAAGCTACTGCGAGTTATTTTTCCCTAGAGCCGTCTGATATTAAAGGACAAAGCAGATCAAAGGAAGTATCCCAGGCAAGACAGGTTGCTATTTACCTGACAAGAGATATGACAGCTTCAAGTTTTCCAACTATTGGGAATGCTTTTGGAGGAAGAAAGCATACAACAATTCTTTATTCTTTTGAAAAAATGAAAGAAGAAATTCAAATTAATAAAAATCTTTCTGAAATTATAAGTGCAATTTCTAAAAACATAACTTCAAATTGTTTGTAAGTAATAATACAAGTTAGTGTGTATAAAATAGAATCAGTATAAAATATTTAAAAATCCGGATTAAATAAATTTTTATCAATTATATTTATAATTTCATCAGGCATTATATCTTTAAGACATGGTGTATATTGTTCATTTTTTCTAATAAATTTACATTTTCTTTTATTACAGGGAACACATTTTCTATTTGAATTTAAAACAAAATTTTGTTTTCCATAAGGACCTGTTCTTAAAAATGGTGTTGAACCATATATTCCAATAACAGGAATATTCATTGCTGTAGCTATATGTATCGGACCTGTATCTCCTGAGATTACAAAACAGCATTTTGAAAGTAAAATAGCTGTTTCAGCTATATTTAATTTTCCACAAAACGATTTTATATTTTGTGAAACTTTAAGTAAATTTTCTGCTAATTCTATATCATCTTCTGAACCAGTTAAAATTATTTCGTAATTATATTTATTAATAATTTTTTTGGCTAATTCTACCCAGTATTCAATAGGCCATCTTCTTCCCTGACGAGTTAAATTTGCTCCTATATTAAAGCTTATAATTTTTTTATTTGTTTTTATTAAATTTGAGACTTTTTCATTAGTTTTATCTGAAAGATATATTTTTAACTTATTATCTAAAACAAGCTTTTTAAATACAGGCTTTGCTGTTTTCCAAAAATTTTCAACTGCATGATATTTAAAATTTTTTTTATATGTCAAAATATATTTTGTTTTTATAAAAAAAGAAAATATTTTAGTTTTTATTGATGGCTGTAAATTAATAAAAAGATCAAAATTCTCTTTTTGCAATATATTAGCTAATTTTATTAAATATTTATATGATTTTTTTTTTGCAATCCAAACTTTATCCAAATCAGGATCATTTTCTATTAGCAATGAAGGTGTTTCAAAAGTTAAATAATGTATTGATAAATCAGGATTATATTTTTTTAATGATCTGAATAAAGCTGTAGAATGTACCACATCTCCTATAGCGCCTAATCTTAAAATGAGTATTTTTTTAATTTTTTCAGAATCAAACATATAAATAAAATTTTTTATATTTTTTTAATTTTAAAATTAATATATTTAGTAGAATCTCCAATAAAATTAATTTCTTGCTGTTTTATCGGCATATAAAAGGCTTTTATTCCAACATTTCCTTCTCCTTGAAAGAAAAATAAATTTAAACTATGCAAACCTTTGTTCAAAAAAATTTTTTCTTCTGTTCCTGAAAAAGGTCTAATATCACGAAATTCTGATATTGCTTTATTATCTATAAAAAGTCTGAAACCATCGTCAGAATACACGATAAATTTATACCAACCGCTTTCTAAAACTTGAAAAGCAGATTCAAATTGAATAAAGAAATTTTCAGTTAAACCAAAAGAGCCTAATTTACTGTGTACTAGCTCAGTAGTATCTTGAAAATCTATTTTATCAATATAAAATATTTTTGAATAACCATCCTGCTTTTGATCTATATTGGAAATAGAGTTATTTTGCTTGATTATTGACATTTTAATATTGTGGTCAATTCTTTTTTCAAGACTTTTAAATACAACAAACAAGCATAAAAACATTGCTATAATAAAAAAAACATATTTTTTATTCATCATATTTAAGTAATCCCCACTGACTAAACCATGCCCTTTGAAGAAAATCATTATTACTTAAGGCTTTATAATAAGTAAGAGGGCTGAAAAAATTATAAGTATAAATAATTACTGCTATTGTCAAAATCACTGACATACAAAGCACTTTGTCATGTTTCTTTATATAATCTATAAAAATATATTTGAAAACAAGAAGAGCCAAGATAAAAGAAAAAACCAAGGGAACTAAATAATGATAAAGATATAGTACCCTTCCTATTTGAGACATTGCTATCATATAACAAAGATAAAGAGCTGTAAAAACTATAATATAATTAAACAATCTTTGTTTTTCTTCAATATTTTCAAGATTTTCAGGCGGGTCTTTAAGCTGAAAGACAATTTTTGCAATTATCAGAGCAATTGAAAGAATAACAGACACAAAGCCTATAAACCATATAATAGGATTCCCGACAAGAAAAATTTCCTGAATTTTTTCATTGTCATTCCAGTGTAAATAAAAGAAACCTCTGGCTCCTGTTGCCCATTCAAACGGATAACTGCTTCTGTCTTTATCAATTTTAGGCATTCTTTCCTGATAATTTTTCATATAAGATAAATTATCCATAAGCATAAGCGGAAATTTAAAAAGATTAGCCGTATCCCCTTTTTTTAATATTTCTTTGTAGCCTTCTGATGCGTAATTTTTGTAATAATCAGCATCATTATTAACAACATTCCTGCCAAAAGCAACATGAATATACATTACACTCAAATAAACCAATAAAACAGCCATTCCAAAGCTTCTAAACTTTGTTAAAGAATCTTTTACAAAAGCCAGATTAAATTTTATACTTTCTACTCCTATTTTTTTGTCATATATAAAAAGAAAAACAAATAAAAGCAGAACTATAGCTCCATTGGATTTAACAGCTATAGGCAGACCGGATAAACTTCCCAATAAAAAATAATTCCAGGAACTTATATCTTTTTTTCTTTGAATTAAATATACGAAATACAAAATTGTCCCTAAAATAAAGAATAACAGCGTTCCATCAATCATAGCAGCTCTATAATGAGCTATTGAAGCATTTTCAAATAAATAAAGAGAAGTAAAAAGCGCCGATAGAACATAATGCCTTGATAAAAGATAAAATATTAGAAAAAGGAGCAGCGAAGATAAAGTTGCAAACAGCACAGGAAATAACCTTACTCCCGCATAAGAATAATTGTCTAAAGTTCCGATTACTTCATCATTCAAAAGATCATGTTTATCTATGTTTTTATTAGGATTTACAAGGCGTTCGCCAAGCGCAATAATCATTTTTCCAAGTGGAGGGTTATTTTGCATGTACATTACATTATCAATATACTTTTGGGCAGCAGGAATATAAAATCCTTCGTCTAAAACAGGAAATTTAGGTTCAGTATAATTTCTAAAATAAGTAAAATAAGATGTAATTAAAATACCAAGAACGCAAATCACCATAAAAACAGGTTTTTTATACTGTTTAAAACTGTTAAATAAAGAATCTATAAATTTTTGAGGAAAATTAGAATTTTCCTGATTTTTTTTCTTAAATTTGATTTTCAAGAAAGTTTGCTCCTTATTTTTAATTATTTACGAAGATATTCCATTGAACAACTATAACCTGTACTGGAAGAATTGCAGCTATTTTGATAAGCATCACCTTGAGTTCCAAGTGGTTTAATCCCATTGCTAAGAATATGGAGAAGAAAAATATCGCGTCCTATAGTATTAGGACTATTAAATCCGTTTATATCTATAGCCATGCCTCCGCATCTTGGTATAGTTCCAGTCATAGCTGTACAATTTGAACTATCAAGCCACTTTTTTATTAAAATGCCATTATTTAAAATAATACCAGCCTGATTTGCTCCCCAATCTGATTTTACGGTA
This sequence comes from bacterium, assembly GCA_043797105.1. GTDB lineage: Bacteria > Cyanobacteriota > Vampirovibrionia > Gastranaerophilales > CAZEDP01 > JAZDPZ01. The sequence continues at coordinate 19,712 of JAZDPZ010000011.1, forward strand.
CCATTTAAAGACTTGCCGCTTCCATTATTATGCCAGCAATTACCTAGTAATTGTCCAGCATCACATGATTTAATGTGTTTCAAGTATTGAGCATATTTATCTTTTATGATGTTATTATCAGTAAAAACATTTTGTAATGTCCCCAGTGGATAGCTTCGTCCTTCTGCTATTATTGAGTCAGTAGCTGCAGCAAGCGTTGAGTAGGCTTCTTTCCAGGATACTTTAAAGTGAGCATCCTGAAAATACTGCACAGTAGCAGGAATTACCAGTGCGCTTATAACTCCAACTACTACCAAGACCATCATAATTTCAGCTAATGTAAATGATATTATTCTATTTGTTATTGCTTTTATTGACATAATTCTTCTCTTATTACTCCATAAAATATACTCTTGTTTACTACTTCATTATAAAAAATCTGAAAGACTTATATAGGTATTATTTTCATAAATTAAATCTTAGCACAATTTAAAAAACTTTAGAAATTTGGTAAGATGATATTAGATAAAATGGTAAATTTATAAATACAGGAGTTTAAATTATGGCTACGCCTGAAGAAAGAATTAATAAAATAATGAAAAACTTAAGTGATCCAGATATTGAAAAAATTATTGATTTTGCTGAATTTATTGAAAGCAAAAAACAAGGGCTTTTCGATAAAGCATTCAAAAATGTTCAGGAAGTTGACGAACCTTTGACTGATGAAGAGTTAGAATCAATTAAAAAATCAAAACAATCAGGCTCTGTTTCTTATGAAGAAATGTGGAGCAAATATGATTTATAAATTTGAATTTTCTAAAGCTTTTCAAAAACAAGTCCATAAATTAGATAATAGTATAGCCGAACAAATAAAACTTACAGTAGATAAATTTACGAATAATCCTTCTTATTGTGATTGGATTAAATTAAAAGGATATAATAATTTATATAGAATCAGAAGCGGTAACTATAGAATTATTTTTGAAAAAAACAATAATGATAATACTGTTATTATTCTCTTTCTTGATGTAAAACATCGTAGAGAAGTTTATAAAAATATATAAAAATGAAAAAATATATAAAAATCCTTATCCCTGTTAGCATTTTAATTATAATAGTCGGATTTTTCTTGTTTCAGATAGAAAAACCAAATTCTTTTAATGGATTGTTGAGGCAGGGAGAAGCTTATGTTAAAGAAGGAAAGATTGCAACAGCTCTTGAACATTATAACAGACTTGTCAGGCTTTATCCCCAGAGCTATGAACTTCATTTGCGTGTTGGAAATCTTTATGAACAGGTAAATGAACATGACAAAGCAAAAATAGAATATTATAGAGCAATAAATCTTAAAAATACAAATAAATATGATGCGCATTTTGCAATGGCAAATTTGTATGCTTTAGAAAATAATTATACTTTTGCTCAGGAAATTTTAATGACTATAAAAGATGTTCCTTCTAAAAAAGTTTTGGAAGGAATTGGGGATTTTTATTATAATTGGGGTGAAAAAATTTCTAAAATAGACCTATTTGACGCAATTAGAAAATATAAAACAGCTTATAATTTTTATAAAGATGCTAAAAGCAAAAATATTAATAAAACAAAATTGATTTTGGAAAAAACTTATGATAAAGTTGCAGAAAAGCTTATTGTAGCTAATAATATTCAGGAAGCCATTAAAATACTTAATTTATCAATAGAATTTGTTGATAATCCAACTGCGCATTATAAACTGGCAAAAATTTATACCGGCAAAAATATTGATAAAGCAATTAATGAATATGAAAAAACTCTTAATTTAAATCCAAAAGCTTTTAATCATAATGAATTAGTAAATTTATTAATTAAAAAAGTTGAAATATTAAAACAACAAAAAGATGAAACTACCGCAAAATATTATTATGACAAAGCCAAAAAATTGAATCCAAGCATAAATATTCCATATATTCCGGATGAAAATATTCTTGTTAATCTAATAGCAACAAAATGCAGCGAAAGTATTGAAAAAGACACTTTAATCCCTGGTGTAAGCTTTAAAATAATAAATATAAGCAAAGAAAAAATTGATTATTTAAAGGTTAAAGTTGTATTTTTAGAAAATGAAAAACCATATAGCGAAAAAATAGAAATAATCGCTACTCCTAAAAAATTTTTAAATCCGAATACAACTACTTCTAATATTAATTTATTTTCTCAAAAACCATTACAGCATGTATTTGATAGTCATAATATTAAAATTCAAATATTTGTTTCTCAAAAAAATCCCGATAAATGGAAATTGTATAGAAATGCTTATTTTGTAAGGAAAAGAGACTCAAAAATTATTTTAAACTATAATTAATTAGCAAAACTTAATAAAATTAGAGTTAGTTTTGAGCTAAACTTATAATGAATAATGAAATATAGATTTTTGTTTTTATAAAATTAAATAAAATTTGTCATAATGAAAAAAATGAAAAAGATAAAAGATAAATTAAAACTGGAAGTAATACTTGAAAATATCGTCAAATCTTTTGAAGGTATTCTTGATAAAAATGCTTTCAAAAAATCTGACAAAACAAAAACTATTAAAGTAACTCAAATAAGTAAATATTACTTTCCGTTCAGTGGAGGGTTAGAAGCTGTAGCAAAACAAATTTCTGATGTTTTGCCCAAAAACAAATTTCAGGTTGAAATTATATCCTGTTCCATAAACAATCAAAGTTCACTGGAAATTATAGACAATATACCTGTAGAAAGATGTGCTTCTTTGTTTGAATTTAAATCCAATCCTATTTCATTGGATTTTATGTGGAAACTTTCAAAAGTTAAAACAGATATTCTTAATTATCATCATCCTTTTATTTTTGCTGCTATTGCTCATTTTATAGCTCGTCCAAAGTATAAAAAACTGGTAGTAACTTATCATGGTGATGTTATAAGACAAAAATATATAATAAAACTTTTTAATCCTGTGTATAACAAGTTTTTAGAAAAGGCTGACAAAATTTTTGTACTTTCTTCAGAAGGAATA
>JAZDPZ010000012.1:0-22105 GCA_043797105.1 bacterium
ACAGCACTTAATATACACTTAATATAAAATACATTTTTGAAGATAAGGAATTAAGGATTTTGTAAAATATTCTACTTTTTAAAAAATATTTTAAACTTCAAAATTCTTTTTTAAGTTTTATGGTTTTTTAATTTTATAAAAATATAAAAAATCGCCCATTTTTTTTATATTTTAATTTCTTACCTTTATAAAAACAAAAAAGGAGAAATAATTGCTATTTCTCTGAAAAAATTTAAAATATCAAAAAAAATTATATGCTTACTATAAATTTATATGTATAAAACATGCATTATAATTAAATTATATCGACTTTTGATAAGAGATCTGTTCTATTCACCGTATATAGCTGCGATTATAAGCCCTTTCAACGGGTCTACAATTAAATACAAAATAGTCCAATAAATTATTACGACAGGAGATACAGTCATAAACATATATGTCGCAAACATTCCCGGTAAAATACCAACTGCCCAGACACATAATCCAAATACTAAACCTTTAACGAATCTGTTTTTTCCAGGGATGCCTTTATTTAACAAAGCATAAATTAAAGCCAAAATTATACTTAATACTAATGTTCCTAAAAAGTAACCTAGAGGAGGCGCGCCTTCCATAGTTTTCCAAACATTAGTCGGCTCAAGTTTATAAACCCAGCTAAAAACTCCTCCGCATGTGATTGCTCCTATAATTGCATTAAATAAAGTTACTACTGCACCTGCAATAAAAATTTTTCCTATTTTCATAATTTTTAAAACTCCAAACTATTCTCTAAAATATAATAAAATTATATCAAAAAAGTTTAGATCGCACAGACAGCACTTTTTCTGTAAAAGTATATTCTTTATCACGTCTATCATCAATATTTATCGAGGTTTGAACTCTTTTGGCGCCTTTATTAATTTGCGCTAAATGCATTTCCTTTAAAGCATCGAAAATTTCATTAATATTTCGACCTTCAATTTCAGTGGACATTGCTGTTAATTTATAGCTTAAGTCAGGGTATTTTTTGAGGACTTTTTCTGATTCTGCAACAAATTCGCTTATGCTTGTAGTGTTTGTGCCAATAGGGACAACTGAAATTTCAACATCAATCATGATTTTTTCTCCTGTTAAATACAAAAATTCAAAAAATGATTTTTATATTAATACAATATTATTTTTATAATATTGTACAAATGAATATTTTTTGATATTTTTTTGTATTTTTTGCTAAAATATTATTGAAAGAAAGGAAAAAATAATGTCAAATTGTTCTCATAACTGTAATTGCTCCAACAAAGAAAAAAAAATTCCTGAAAATTTGCTGGAAATATTTTCAAATTATCCAATTAGAGACAGGGAATACTTAATACCTTTATTGCAGGATGTTCAGGAAAAATACGGTTATCTTAGCAAGGATAATCTTGTTAGTGTTGCAGAATATTTAGGCATTCCTACCAGTAAAGTTTATGGAGTAGCCACATTTTACAACCAATTTAGACTAATTCCTCTTGGAAAACATATAATTCGTGTATGTAGAGGCACAGCCTGCCATGTAAAAGGCTCTAATCAAATTCTTGATACCTTGCAAACAGAGTTGAATATTCAGGCAGGAGAAACTACAAAGGATGGTTTATTCACGCTGGAAGTAGTAGCCTGTCTCGGAGCATGTTCAATTGCGCCTGTAATTGTTATAGACAATGAATTTTATGGAAGATTCACTTCTAAAAAAGTACACTCCTTGCTCAAAAAATTTGATTAAAAAGGATTAAAAAAAAATGACAACTAATAATATAAAAATTTTCATTGGAATGGGAACCTGCGGACTTGCTACCGGAGCTCAGGCAGTTTATGATGCGGTAAAGAAAAATTTGGAAATATTAAATATAAATAATGTTGATATAATTTCAACCGGATGTGTGGGTTATTGCCAAAGAGAAGTTATTGTTGATATTCAAAAACCGGGCTTTCCAAAATTATCCTATGGCAATGTTACTCCGGATAATGTTGCTGAATTATTAAAATCCGTTTTAATTGAGGGTAAAAATAATATAAGCTTGATTATAGGAAAATACTCATCAGAAAAATCGCTAAACAAAGAAGATTTAAATGAAATTCCTAATATTAGCGAATTACCATTTTTTAAAAAGCAAAGAAGACTTGTATTAAAAAATTGTGGGCATATAGACCCTGCTTCTATTGAAGATTATTTAAAAGTAAATGGTTATGATGCCCTAAAAATAGCATTCTCAATAACTTCTTTCGGTGTAATTGAAGAAGTTAAAAAATCCGGATTAAGAGGAAGGGGCGGCGGCGGTTTTCCTACCGGATTAAAATGGGATTTTGCCTATAAAACCCAGCGCGATAAAAAATATATGATATGCAATGCTGATGAAGGCGATCCTGGAGCTTTTATGGATAGAAGCGTTTTAGAAGGCGATCCATTCGCTCTTTTGGAAGGATTAACCATAGCTGCTTATGCTATTGGCGCAAATTACGGCTATATTTATGTAAGAGCAGAATATCCTCTTGCGATTAAACGTCTGGAATATGCTATTAAAATAGCTAAAGAAAGAAATTTTTTAGGTAAAAATATTTTAAATAGCGGTTTTGACTTTGATCTTAAAATTAAAAAAGGGGCAGGAGCATTTGTATGCGGAGAAGAAACAGCTCTTATAGCTTCAATTGAAGGCAAAAGGGGCATGCCAAGACCAAGACCTCCATTTCCTGCCGTAGAAGGATTATTTGGATATCCGACCGTTATAAATAATGTGGAAACTTTGGCAAATATTCCGGGTATTTTAAGAAACAGCGGAGATTGGTTTGCAAGTGTCGGCACGGAAAAATCCAAAGGCACAAAAGTTTTTGCATTGACAGGCAAAATAAATAATACCGGATTAGTTGAAGTTCCTATGGGAATTACTTTAAGAGAAATTATTTTTGATATAGGCGGCGGAATAATTAATGACAAAAAATTTAAAGCAGTCCAAATCGGCGGTCCTTCAGGAGGTTGTATTCCTGAAAATCATCTGGATATTAAAATTGACTATGAATCATTAAAAGAAGTCGGTGCTATGATGGGATCAGGCGGACTTGTTGTAATGGATGAATCAAACTGTATGGTTGATGTGGCAAAATTTTTCCTGGAATTTATTACAAAAGAGTCCTGCGGCAAATGTATACCCTGTCGTGAAGGAACTATGCGTATGTATGAAATTTTAAAACGCATTACAACCTCTTATGAAAACTTATCTGAGAAGGAAAATCTGGAAAGATTTAAAGGAGTAATATATTTAAATCGTTTGGCTGAGGTAATCAGGGATACTTCTTTGTGCGGACTTGGACAAACATCGCCAAATCCTGTTTTAAGCACTTTAAGATATTTTAGGGATGAATATGACGCTCATATATACGATAGAAAATGTCCTTCAGGGTATTGTAAGAGTTTATTAACATATTCGATTGATACTGAAGTTTGTATTGGCTGTGGTTTATGTAAGAAAAAATGCGCGAATGACGCAATAGTAGGTGAACCAAAAAAAGCGCACTATATTGTCAGTGATAAATGCGTCAAGTGCGATCAATGCAGACAAGCTTGTCCTGTACATGCCATATCTGCAGTATAGCATGTGGTTATGAACCAAAATAACCTTGAAAAACTTTCTGGCTTAATAGAAAGAATTACTTTTTATAGTGAAGAAACAGGATTTTGTGTCTTAAGAGTTAAAGTAAAAGGATATAGCGATCTTGTAGTCGTTGTAGGCAGCATTCCAAATGTTACGGCAGGCGAATGGCTTAATGCTGAAGGAAACTGGCATATAGACTCTAATTACGGACAGCAGTTTAAAGCTGAAATACTAAAAACAACCCAGCCTGATACTATTGACGGAATGGAAAAATATTTGGGATCAGGATTAATAAAGGGAATAGGAAAACATTTTGCCGGAAGACTCGTTAAAGCATTTGGAAAAGATGTTTTTGATATTATAGAAAGCTCTCCTGATAAGCTGCTTTGCGTTGATGGAATAGGAAAAACAAGACAAAACATGATAATTTCGGCATGGAACGAACAAAAATCCGTCAGAGAAATCATGATTTTTCTTCATAGTCACGGAGTTTCAACAAGCAAAGCTTTTAGAATTTATAAACAGTACGGGAATGAAGCTATTAAAAAGGTAAATGAAGATCCTTACTGCCTTGCAAGAGATATATGGGGAATAGGATTTAAAACAGCGGATAAAATAGCTGAAAGCATCGGTATTGAAAAAGAATCTGATTTAAGAGCAAGAGCAGGAATTGAATTTGTCCTGTTTGAACTTACAAACGAAGGACATTGCGCTTATCCTGAAAAAGATTTAATCCAAAAATCAATTGAAATGCTTGAAATTTCAGAAGAAATAATAAAAAAAGCTCTTGATTACCTGATTGATACGGAAAGATTAGTAAAAAATACTGAATTTAAAGATAAAGAGCTTATTTATCTTGTTTCAATTGATCGCGCAGAAGAAGAACTTTCAAAAATATTGCTGGAATTATTTCAAGGAAAGCATCCCTGCCCTGAAATAAATGTCAATGACGCTGTTGAATGGGTAGAAAACAAAACCAGGCTTATTTTTGCTCAAGCGCAAAAACAGGCAATAGAAATGGCGTTAAAATCCAAAGTTCTTATAATTACCGGAGGACCCGGTGTTGGAAAAACTACCATTGTAAATTCCATTATTCAAATATTTAAAGCTGCTAAATTAAATACTGTGCTTTGCGCTCCAACAGGCAGAGCTGCCAAAAGACTGTCTGAAACAACAGGCATGGAAGCTAAAACCATTCACAGACTGTTAAAATTTGATCCTGCAATGTATAAATTCAGACATAATGAAGAAAATCCTTTAGAAGGCAATATTTTTGTCATAGATGAGTGCAGTATGATTGATCTTGTTTTGGCTTATCAGGTAATTAGAGCTATTCCTAAAGACGCTGCCTTAATTTTAATTGGAGATGTAGATCAATTGCCTTCAGTAGGAGCCGGTTGCGTATTAAAAGATATTATTAATTCAAATGCTATTCCTGTTTGCAGATTAACTGAAATATTCAGACAGGCAAGCAAAAGTAATATTATAACTAATGCGCATAGAATAAACAGGGGAGAATATCCTTTTTATCCAAGATCAAAGGTTGAAGACCCTCAAATGTCAGATTTTTATTTTATTGAGGCAAAAAATCCTGACAATGGCGTTTTTATTCTTTCAAGTCTTATAAAAGACCATATACCTGCTAAATTTGGCTTTGATCCTCTGGATGAAATACAGGTTTTAACGCCGATGCAAAGAGGAAAACTTGGCGCCAGAAATATAAATATGGTTTTACAGGAAGCCCTTAATCCTACAGGAGATTATATACAAAGATACGGCTGGACTTTTAGAGTTAATGACAAGGTAATGCAGGTTAAAAATAATTATGATAAAGATGTTTTTAATGGCGATATAGGAAGAATTACGCAGATTAATGATGAAAATAATGAAATAATAGTAAAATATTATGATAAAGAAGTTATTTATGACTTTAATGAACTGGATGAATTGGTTCTTGCTTATGCCATGACTATTCATAAAAGTCAGGGAAGCGAATATCCGGCAGTAATTATACCTATTCATACCCAGCACTATATAATGCTTCAGCGAAATCTGCTTTATACTGCTGTTACAAGAGGTAAAAAACTGGTTATTTTGCTTGGCATGATTAAAGCTATTGCTATTGCGGTTAATAAGATAGATTCTAATAATAGAATTACCGGATTAAAAGATCGACTGATAAAAAAATAAACTGGTGTAGAGCAAAGCCCTACACCAGTTTAACTACTTTAATTATTAAAATTATTCACTTTTTAGCAAATCAGCAGGAAAATTCATTATTGAAGACTGATTCGTAATTATTGTTTTAATGCCGGGTGAAAGTTTAGAAACATATTCATACTGAATAAGCTGAGGATTAGATTTTAAAACGGCAGCTTTTTTCCTTATGGCTTCGGCTTCACCTTCTGCCTCAATAATTTTACGTTGTTTTTCCTGAAGTTCTTTTTCCAAAATATAACGCATTCTTTCAGATTCCTGAAGAGCAACCTGCTTTTGTTCAACAGCTTTTGCAAATTCATCCGAAAACGTAATCGTTCTGATTAAAGCTTCTGATGTATTAATATGATACTTGGCAAGCTCTTTTACAATTTTTGACTGAATTTCATCCTGAATATCCTGTCTTTTTACTGAATAAAGCTCAATTACTTTATAATTTGCCACAGTATTTCTTGTTATGCTTCTTACTGTAGGTCTCACTATTTTTGCCAGATAATATGAACCTATTTCACGGTGCAACTGCCATACTTCCTCAGGATTTAGATTATATATGACAGAAAGATCCATTTTAACCTTTTGTCCGTCAGATGTAAGACATTCTACAGCATCATCTCCTTTTATCTCACCTTCATCAGCTCGTTGAGCCATTGTATAGGTATGAGTTCTCACATCGTAAATAATAGGATTTTGAACAAACGGCATCAAAAAATGCATGCCTTCTGCAAGAGCCCTTTTTTCAACGCCTGTAAATGAATTAAATACAACTACTCTTTTTCCTGCATCTACAATTACAACGGATTTAAATAAAATAACAATCAAAATAAAAATAACTGCATAAAAAGCTATTAAATTACCTTTAAGAGCTTTTGTGCTAAACTTGTCTAAGTCAATAACATTATCATTTCTCATATTTTGTCTCCTCTCTATCCAGATTTAATAAAAATACACCTACTAAGTATTAAATTATCTCATAAACATTAAATTTAATAAACGCATTAGGGAAAAATTTTTGGAAAAGATAAAAAAACTTTATAATGCTGATTTTTTAGGGATTTTGATTTTATTGGGCATATTTGCTTTTTTAACGCCGATATTTTGGGCGCATCAGGGACATCCTATTATTGACTGTGGAAGAGAAGCCTATATTCCTATGGAAATATTAAAAGGCAAAGTCCTGTATAAAGATATTTTAAATATCTACGGTCCATTTGCCTATCAATTAAATGCTTTATTATATCTAATTTTTGGACAAAACTTAACTACTCTTTATTTTGCAGGATATATAAATTCCCTGCTTATACTGACTTTAATTTATCTGATAGCAAGAACAATAACAACAAGTCTGGTTAGCTGGACCATATCTTTTATAATTATGGTGGTTTGTGTTTTTAATTATTCAATATTTAATTATGTTTTTCCTTATGCTTATGCTGTGAGTTATGCTCTAAGCGCATTTTTGCTGTCAACGCTATTTTTTATTTTTTATTTTAAAAGTTCTAACCCTAAATTTGTGCCTTTGATGTGCTTTTTTGGAGGAATTTCATTAGTATCAAAATATGAATATTCAGTCTCATTGCTTGCTTTAGCTGTAATAGTATTATTTTTTAAGCCCGTATCTAAAAAATATCTTTTAATAAGCTTATTTTCGCTGTTATCAGTACCGTTTATAAGTTTTATGGCTTTATTTTCACAAGGTTTAACCATAAATAGCTATATAAATCATCTTTATTTTATGCAAAAAATACTTTCTTCAAGTATTTTAAAATATTTTTATACGCATACGGTAAGTTTTTATTTTAATAAAGACTATCTTATTTTTGCCGGAATTATATTTATTCATTTTATTTCTAATTTTATCCTGTCAACAGGTTTTGTTTATTTATATTTATTTTCAGTTAAAAAAACTTTACCTGATTTTTTAAATTCTTTTAAACTAAAAATAATCCTGCAAATTATTATAACTATTATATTTATATGGTATTTCCCATTAAAATTAATTAAAGAAAATTCAATGGGTATTAGTTTAGCCTGGCTTCCATATAGCGCTACTTTAATTTTAATAGTTTTTGCTGTTTATTTTTTACTATACCCACCCCTTTCCCCTCCCTCAAAGGGAGGGGAACCAGATGAAGGTAGAGCAAAGCCCTACACCAAACCCTTATTTTTACTAAGAAATTTACAGGATAATTTTAATAATATCAGGATGAATGACAAAATTTTTATTTTACTTTTAATTATAGGAATAACATCTGCTTTTAAAAGTTATTTCTTTTTAAATTTGCATGTTTTTGGAACTTTTATATTGCCTTTAATATTATTGGTAAATATTATATTTCTTATTGATTATTTGCCAAATATCCTGGAAAAAAATATTTTTTTCAAAAAACTTCTCGATAAAAAAATCTGGGCGCAATCCTGCGTAATTATTATAGTTTGTACAGGCATTATTTTTTCTGTTAATCAGCAAAACATAGCAAGAAACTTTAAATATCCTGTACAAACAAAAAAAGGCATTATTTATACTACTGATAATCAGGCTTTAAATCTGGCTATCAACTATATTAATAAAGAAATGCCTGAAAATGCTTCTTTTTTAATGATTCCGGAAGGACCTATTTTGAATTTTTTGACAAATAGAGATTCCGATAATATATATCATGCTTTAATACCTGTTTATATTGAGGCTTTTGGTGAAGATAGGATTATTGGAGATTTTAAAAAAAATCCGCCTGATTATATTTTTATAAATAATCGTAATTCTGTTGATTATGGATTTCCATTTTTTTGTAAGGATTATGGATTTAGAATTTGTGGTTTTATCGAACAAAATTATAAACAGCAAGCTGAATTTGGTAAAAATTTTAAAATTAAAATTTATAAATTATTAAAAAAATCATAAAAAAAATTTTTTCTTAAATTTCTGTATTAATCGCCTTTTATAACAAACAAAGGTTTTAATCTGGCTGTTTCCTTTGCCAATTTAGCCTGTACAACTGAATTTATAACTTCTTTATAATCTTTGTATGCTTCAGCAAATTCATCTATGGGATAGTTTCTCTTGTTAAATAAAACATTAGCTTCAGCCATTTTTTCATCCACATATTTTTGAGACAGTTTTCTTTTTGCTTCCATTCTGCCCATTGCTCTTCCAGCGCCGTGAGGCACAGTGTAAAAATTTTTTTTAGCAGACTCAAGAGCTACCATTATTGAACTTCCTGCTATTGAAGAACCTGGGATTATTATAGGATGTCCTGTTTCATAATATCTGGTATTTTTAAGGGCAGGATGACCTGCTGGAAAAGCTCTTGTTGCGCCTTTTCTATGAATATAAAATTCATCATTATTTATTTTTTCTTTTTGAGCCAGATTATGAGAAATCAAATATATAAAATTAACTTCTATAGAAGGATACAGCTCTTCAAGAGAAAGTTTAACAGCTGTATTTAATATTAAATGATTAACAATAGCAAAATTTGCGGCACAGCCCATAGAAAGCCAGTATCTTCTTCCTATATCAGAGTCAATTTTTGCGTAAACAAGCTCTCTGTCTTTTAAAGATATATTATTAACCGAAAAATAGTTCCATAATTCTTTGAAATATTCAGTTGCTATTTGATGACCAAGTCCTCTTGACCCGCAATGAGTCAAAAAAGCAATGCCTTCTGTTATTCCCCATTTTAAAGCAAGATCAGAATCAAGAATTTTTACTTTCTGCGCTTCCAAAAAATGATTCCCACTGCCTATTGAACCAAGCTGATCTTCACCTCTTTTAATCACAGTATTGCTTAATAATTCAACATCAGCAGGTAAATTCTGTCTTTCAAGGTGTTCAAGCCAACCGGTATCAATCCCCAGTTTATTCATTAAATCAATATTTGAAGCCCCATTATTTAAAATACTTAAATAATCTGCTTTTTTGATTTTTATTTGTTTTTTTGCCCTTGTAGTTCCAGTGCCATAAGGAACATATTCACAAATTTTATTAATTAAAGCTCGTTTTGCTGATTTTTCCTCCAGAAATTTTGGATCAAGATTAGTTTGCAGATATGAAACCGAGCAGCTAATATCATAACCCACGGGTCCCGGCATAATAATGTCTTTTGCAGCTACCATGCTTCCTATAGGACATCCGTATCCTTCGTGAGCATCAGAATTAAGATTAATTTTATATACACCCTCGGTTGTTGCTGTGTTTATTGCCTGTTGTATTGTTTTTTCGCTCAGTTCTTTGACAAGTTTTTCTGTAGCAAAAATATCAATATCTTTACCTTCGGTTAATTCAGGATTAATTATAAAATGAGCAATATCTTTTTCTATAAATTTGTTATTCATTATTCAATTGCCTAAAAGGTGCCTTAGGCACTTTCATATTGTATTCAATCCTTCTGATTATGGAATAATTAGAAGCCTATGAATGTGGCTTAGCCGCCTGTTCGCTGTCGCATTTGCTGCCAAGTATTTGATTAATTTTTTCAAGTAAATGCTTGTTTTGATTGGAAATACTTGCTTCTATTTCAAGTTTATACACACGTTCCTTGATTTTATCAAATTCTTCCTGGTTTTTATCTTTATAATCACCAAATTGATTATCAAACCTTTGACCAAGTCCGTTAATTTCTTTTTTAATCTCAGTAACTTGATTAATAAATTCCTTTTTAATCTTATAGTAAAGAATTACAGCAATAGTAGTCACCAAAACTGCCTGCGAAAAATTTATTTCCTGAAAAAAATTTAAGATCAGATTTTGCATAATAAATACCTATTATAAATTTATTAAATTGTAATTAAATAAAAACCGTTCCTAATAATTAATTGTTTAAAATTAATTATATAGCATAAATCAATTAATATATATTTAATACAAATCACAAAAATAAAAATGATCTCTTAAAACTTTTTCTCCAATTGAAAATCCAATTTTTTTCTTAAATATTGGACCATCAAATGCAAAAGAATGAAATTCTCCATTTTCGCCGCAGGGATCAACATTTTTAGGAAGTTCATTTAAAAAATTCTCATCAATTAATCTTCCGGCGAATGATTCATCAAGAACCTTTGTATCTATACATGTTACGATTGATTTAAAACCTAAATTTATAAATTTTCTGGATACTTCTTTTGTATCCTGCTTCCAGATAGGAAAAATCGCCTTCATGTCTATTTTTGCAAGATTATTTTCTCTGTATTTTTTTAATTCTTCCAGAAAAATATCCCCGAAAACTACTGATTTTACTCCTTCTTTCTTGTACTGCAATAAGGTTTCTTCCATTTTTGTTTCATATTCTTCATTTGTGGCAAGTAAAGAAAGAGGTATTTTATGAATAGGCAGGTTTAGAGATTCAACCTGCTTTTCAAGCAAGTCTTGCCTAACTCCATGCATGCTGACCCTGTCATAAGTTTCTGAAATTGTTGTTAACAGAGCTATAATTTCATAATTTCCGATTTTTTGAATTTCATAAAGAGCTAAACTGCTGTCTTTCCCACCGCTCCAGGAAAATATCACTTTTTCTTTCATTTTTAATCCCTCAAATTTGATGTAATTCTGTTTATACAGGCTTTTTTACTGTAATGCCATTCTCTTGCTGTAATGCGCATTACTTTCCAGCCGCATCTTTCAAGGATTGACTGTTTCCATATTTTTGAATAATTGGGTGAATTTTTGTTATTTTTATATCCGTCGCATTCTATTGCCAATGAATTTTTGTCCTGACAAACAACAAGGTCTATATTGAATCCTGCTGATTCAATATTTGGAATTACTGTCAAACCTTCTTCTCTGCAAAGTTCTGCAATATCCTCCTGCATGGAATTATTGTATTTTTCCTGTAGTAATAAAGATTTGGGTTTGTTTATATCTTGAATATACTCAAGATAATTTTTTAACAAGCCTGAGGGAAGAGTTTCTATATCTCTTGAAATAAAGCAAATAAGCTTTTTTCTTGCTCTGGTTATAGCAACATTAAATAAATTCGGCTTTTGAATAAAGATAAGACTTTGAAAATGGCTATTTGGAGCAAGAGTAAAAGATAAAATAATTATATCTTTTTCATCTCCCTGGAAAGTATGGGCGGTTCCAATCTCTATCTGATATTTTTTTATTGTTTCCTGACTCAATACCTGACTGACAGCTTTTTTAACAAGCTCAACCTGTCCTCTGAAAGGTGAAATAATGCCAATGGAAAATATTTCATTGTTTTTTTCGCAATTTATAATTATATCCTGGAGTTTCTCGAGTATTTTTTCAGTTTCAGCCATATTTCTTGTATTATCAAGGTCGACTTTGGCATCTTTGACTATATTAAGCTCAATACATCCTGATGTATCCAGTTCTTTGTTCATAATCCTGATTTTACTGCCGTAAAATTCCTGATTACTAAACTTAATAATGGGAGAAAAACTCCTAAAATGCTCATCCAGAAGTATTGGATTGGTTGAATAAAAATTAGCAATATCAAAAATTGAATTTGTCCTGAATCTCCACATTATCTGGTATCTGTCAGGAATATTATACTGGCTCAAAAATGACTGCTCCTTTGCTTTTTCAAGGAAAGACAAATGCGGAAGCTGTTTATCATCGCCGACTATCACAGCGCTCTTTGCTCTGAACAATACAGGGAAACAGCTTGCTATATCACATTGAGACGCTTCATCAATTATTGCCACATCAAATAATCCCGGCTTAAGTGGAATGGACTCTGATATTGCATAAGTTGTAACAGCCCAGCACGGAAAAGCCTCAAGAAGCGGTTTAAAATCCTCCTGCTCCAAAATTCTGTTTTGCAGACTTTTTTTTCTTTCTATTAATGTTTTTGAGTGAATAATAAGTCTTTGTCTTTTGGACTGGTCTCTAATCAAAGCTTTTAGAGATTCTATCCGTTGATTTTTGAGTATATCTCCTGCTAAAATCTTTTGTTTTTTTCTTAATTCTTTTAAATCATTTAAAATTTGGTGTAAATTGCCTGTTTTTCCAATAGAACTTTCAATTATTTTTAAATCCTGTACCTGTTCTTTTTCCAGTAAATTCAAACGAATTTTATTCAAAAATTCATCTGAAAGCTCAGGACTACTTAATTTAAGTTTTTTATTTAAAAAATTAAATAAAAATTTAGAGATAAAAGAATTTATCAAGCCGGTTTTATTTAAAGTCAGCTCAATTTTATCCAGTAAAGCTCTATAAGATTGTATTTCTGCTTTAGATAATTCATTTTGCACTAAATTTTCCAAATTTTTTGAAAGTTCTTCATGTTTTTGCAGAATTTCAAACCAGTTTTCTTCAAGTTCAATAATTTTTTTACATTTATTTTTAAGCTCAATTTTATCCTTAATAAGGATTTTCATATCTTCAACATCTGCAAGCACAGATGATTCAAAGTCAGAATCAAGATCAATCTTGTTTGCAAGAAGGTCTTGGAGTTTAAAATTTAACTGTTTCTGATAATTAGCTCTTCCTGCTCTTAAACACAGGAAAGGAGCGCCCAGATTATTAAGTCTTTCGCTGATAACATCAACAGCTTTATCCATTCTCGATGCTACGAGAACGGTTTTGCCTGATGCCACAAGATGAGAAACAAGATTAACAATAGTTTGAGATTTTCCGGTGCCGGGAGGTCCATAAACAGCAACTACAGGATACTGTCTGGCTGCTTTCATTACCTGTCTTTGACTATCGCTTACATCTAAAGGAGCAATCGGCGTAAAATCCTTATTTTTTTCTAAAAAATTTTTATTTTTTATATTTTTAACAAATTCTTCCTGAATAACATTTAAAGCGGTTTCTCTAAAAACTCCGCTTGGTTTTTCTGCTATTTGAGTTAATTCATGAAGCACGCCTGCAGTTATAGAAGGTCTTTTTGTTAAAATAACTGCTGAGGAATCAGTAACTAAAAGCTTATCAGATGCTATTTTTTCATTTTCTTTATAATCTTCAAGAAAACTATATTCTATTTCAATATCTGGAATAATTGATTTTAAAGTTGTAAGAAATATCTGGATTTTTTCCGAAGTAAGCGGTAATTCAGGCACTACATCAATTAAACCCTCAAAAACATGCTCAACTTCGTCTTCATCGTCATATTTTATTAATCCTGCAAGAGCGCCTGTATTAAGTGAAAGAGTTTCATCAGTCATAGAACAGATTATATTTTTTCCGATTCTTTCAAGTTTGCATGGCAGGTAAAGAAGAGGGGTCAAATATTCTTCTTTTTTCTTTTTAGAGCTTTTGCCTGTTAAAAAAAGATGACCATATATTAAATATCTGTCCTTCTGAAAAATTTCAGCCTGAATCATAAGTTCAGTGATTTTAGTGTTAGAACCTTCGATACTCAAAGAATTTCCAGGATTTGACAGTAAAATTTCTCTACCCCTGACAAAAAACCATTTATTGTCCTTATCCTGATTCAAATTTCTAAAAGTTGAAGATTTAACTTCTTCTCTGACACAATCATGTAAATACAGGCTTAATCTTTTTATAAAACTGTCTTTAAATGCTGAACCTAATATTTTTGTTGCTTCCTGAAGCATTTTATACGAGTCCCAAATTAAATTTAATAAATCCTTCTTAATTATACATAAATTAAAAAACCAATTTTACATATATTCTAGCATTTCTTCTGCAGTATCTTTCATATCAGTACCCAGATCATTAAGAAAATGAAAATTTCCAGCATTAGGTTCTAATTTTTCAGAAAAAAACTTTTTTAACATTTCCTAATCCATATTGTTTTGTTAATGATCGTATTTTTTCTTTTGTTGCAATCTCTTCTTCAAGACTGGGGGCTAACATTCCATCATCTAATGGCATATCTTCTATTTCATCTTCTTCTGTTTCTTCTTTTGCTTCAAAAAGAATTTTTTCTTTAGTTAATTTATCTAAAATTGCTTTATTTACTTTAGAAAAATTTGAATATGGAGTAATTAACATGATTTTTACCTTCCTGATTTATTATTTATTTAAAAAAAATCAAGATAAAAAATTACTTTTTAACCAGTCAATTATAATTTGCTGTGATTCAGGCTGAAATTTTAGTAAATCAGTGCCATGCCCGCCATAGGGAAAGACTTTTAAAACTTTCTTGCCCTGCGCATATCTTATTAAATCAAGAGAAGAGCTGTATGCAAACTTGTCTTTTTCGCTCACCATCATTAATACAGGATGATTGCCATATTCAACAAGTTGTGTTCTGGAATCAATACCCTTATATTTTGAAACAGGAGAGAGTAAAACAAGAGTTTTAATATTGTTCTTATCTTTGCTTCCGGCGATAATTGCCGCATTTACTCCGATACTTGTGGCGATAATCGCAATTTTATTAGTATTTACTTCAGGATATTCTTTTTTTAAATAATTAATAGCAGAAATAAGATCATCAGGATATTTTCCAAATTCTTCATCCTTAAAGTTTTGCCAATATTTACTTTTGCCGTTTTTATCCTTGATACTCTGCCCATGCCCTCTTAAATCAAGATTTAAAGTTGCCATATCCAGATTTTTAACTTTATAAGTATAATCTTTCCAGGAAGTTTTGTCCCTGCCGATAGAATGTATAAATATTACAAGCGGCGCTTTATTTTTTACCGATGCTTTTTGAGGAATATCCAAAATACCAGCCAGATTAAACCCATCTTTGGCTATAAATTTTATTTCAACAGGCTCATTCGACTTTTTACCCGCAAAAACCATATTTGTACAGGCTATTATAAACGCAACAGCAAAAATAAAAATATATAAAAATAAAAATTTATTTTTTCTCAATATGCTCATTTAACCAGCTTATAATTTTACTCATTAGTTCTTCTGACTGATTCAAAAGATTGGTTCCATGCTCATTACCTTCATATATTAGCAAATCATGTTCAACTTTAACTGCTTTATTTAGTTGATTAGATGATTTGTAAGAATAATCATCATTTTGAGATGTTGCTATTAAAATCGGGGTTTTAAGGTTTTCTGCTGATTTAAGAATTTCTATACCACGATAATTAAGACCCGGAGACAATGCAACCGTGGTTTTAACTTTGTCCGGATGTTCTGATGCTGCAATAATAGCGGAATTAGCTCCAATGCTTGCTCCTATCAAAGCTATATTTGAAGAATCCACGGTTTTATCCTTAGAAATAAAATTAATTAAATCGCTTACATCATCAGGCATTTTTAACCAGTTGCCATCAGTCATGGTTTGAAAGTAATTAGATTTTTTATCAAGTGTTTCCACGCTTTTTCCATGTCCTCTCATATCAACACTATAAACAGCATAACCATTATTTAAAAGAAGAGGGATAAATTTGTTCCAGCTTGAGTTATCTTTTCCCAGCATGTGAAGCAAAATTACTACAGGCGAATTTTCTTTGTTTTTTGAAATATAGTATTTAACCAGAAGAATGAGGTTATCTCTAGTATTAATGCTTAATTCTCCAATATTTACATTTTTTTTATCAAATTTATCAAAAGCAGGTTTTTCTTTAGCTCCGCTAAAAGAATAAGAAGCTAACAAACAAAGCAAAATCAGTGTTATACTGCCAAAAAGAGCAAATTTATACATTTTTACCTCCATTAAAATAATTAATTAAATTATCCCTGATAATTTCAATATTTCTACCTAAATTTTCATTATAAAAAGCCTCATTTTTTTTAACTGATTTAATATCAGCTATTGAAAGAGTAGCCAAAAGCTCTACAAGTAAAGATTTTTTCAGTATTTGAACAAGATCAGGCATGGTCAGATTTATCCTGTTTGCTGCTAAAAGACCTAAAATCTGATGATTTTTAATTAATATATATACATCATTAATAAAATCTTCCCAAAACCCCAACCTGTATAATATTGAACATGCTTTTTCCGAACCTTTTAACGGATGTTCGGGATCAACCTCTTTTCCGAGTTTTTCAATATCATGTAAAAGAGCGGTATACATAAGAACCAGCTTGCCATACTGATTTAATTCTTTATATTTAGCTGATTCCTGAATTTTTTTTATTACAAGAATGGTATGAATACCCAAATTATAATCATGCGTAGGATGTTGTTCACAATTAACAAGCCTTTGCCATTCAGGGATATTTTCAAGAACTAAATTTATAAACTTTTGATGTTCAATTTTAAAATCATCCTTAAAATCAATAAGATCAAAGTCAATATTTTCCCAGCTAACTGATAAAAATAAACTATTTAATTCCTGAAGATTATCAGGCAGTTGAGAAAGCAAATATTCAAAATTTTCATATTTTGTATCAGGCATGGGTTTTATTCTATTTGTTGAGATGCCCATTTATAAACATTTTCGGCAAGGTTTACAGCTTCTTTATAAGCCTCTTCACTAATTTTATTCCAGTTAGGGTATCTTGTTTTTACCGCATACTTTGTAAGATCAGCAGAATTTTTGATAATGTCAGGTATTTCAATAGTAGTCCTTAATTTTATTAATTTTATAAGTTCAGATATATCGTGAGTTCTTGGAAAGTTAATTTCATATTTTATCAAAACAGCTTTTAACGCTTTTTCTACCGATTGTTGAAGGTCAAAACATAAATCCTCAATAAATATTTCTCTTTCTTCAAGGTTATCAGACTCTTTACCTCTATTAAGATTACTCTTAGCTCTTTTTAACCAATCATTCGGCGTAAATAAATCATCCATTTAAAATTATCCTTATTAAATTAATTCGCAACGTATACAATTTTTCCTTCTTCAAGAGCAGGCTTAATAATACAACCTATTGCATTTTTATATTTCTCGATTATTTCCGGTGTGGCAACAAGAATATCAACGCTAACAATTTCGTCAATATCAACCAGTTTTTTATAAATTTCACCTTCTATTTTTAAACCGTCTTCAATATCAGATTTAATGATTAAAAGATCATAATCACTGTCAGGTCTGGCATCTCCTCTTGCTCGCGAACCAAACAAAATTATTTTATCAGGTATTATAACCTGCAAAATCTGATTTATTATTTTTTCTAATGTTATTTCCATATTTTTTAAACTTATTCAATATTTATTTTAGCAGAATAATTAGTAATATTATAATAAATTTTGTTAAAATCCTGTTAAAAAGGATTTATAAGTAACCTTCAATCATTATATCCGGAGAAAATCTTTTAACCTCCTCAAATTTAAGATTTAAGCTTTCTTTAATATCTTTGATATTAAAACCTTCAATCATTGAATAAGCTTCATTATCTCCTAATATTTTCGGGGCTATAAAAAAATAGAATTTATCAACAAGATTATTTTTAATAAAAGCTCCATTTAATTTTCCGCCTGCTTCTATTAAAATACTCGCTATTTTATACTGATAAAGTTTGTCAATAAGATAATTAAGATTAATTTTTTTATCTTTAGTTAAAGGACATTTAATAATTTCGACATTTTCAGGATAAATTTTTGTTTTATTAGAGCTTATATCTACAGAAGAAGCAACAATTACTCTTGTGTTATTGTTTTCATAAACTTTTGAATTTGGAGGAGTTCTTAATTGAGAATCTATAATTACTCTTATTGGATTTCTGTATGATTTTTGATTTTTACAAATTAGACCCGGATTATCAGAAATGATCGTTCCTGAACCGGTAAGTATGGCGTCGTATTTATTCCTTAAACTTTGCACTTCTGCTCTTGCAGCTTCTGATGTTATCCATTTACTGCTTTTTATTTTAGTTGCTATTTTTCCATCTATTGTTGTTGCTGTTTTTATTGCTATAAAAGGCTGTTGTTCAATTATATATTTAATAAAAATTTCATTTAATTTTTTGCATTCTTTTTCTAAAACTCCTTCTTTAACCTCAATCCCTGATTCTCTGATTTTTTTAAGTCCAAGTCCTGAAACAAGCGGATTAGGGTCAATCATGCCAACAACAAGCTTTTTAATTCCTGATTTTATTATTCGATCAGCACAGGGAGGAGTTTTACCAAAATGGGAACATGGTTCAAGATTTACATAAAGGGTTCCGTTTTTTGCTCTTTCGCCGGCTTGATTAAGAGCATTAATTTCGGCATGGGCTTCGCCGTATTTTTCGTGATAACCTTTGCCCGCTATTTCATTGTTTTCACTAAGCACGACAGCGCCAACAAGCGGATTAGGCGAAACTTTTCCTTGTCCTAACTTTGCAAGTTCAATACATTCTTTTATATAGATTTCATCACTCATTCTGAGAAAGGAGATTTGATTAATTCTTTGGTTTCATTGTTTAAACATCCGCGTTTAAGTTCAGAATAAAATGCTGATCCGGCGCAAAGTTCTTTTTTTAGATATTCGTAAGCAATTTCAGGACTACAGGTATTGCCGCATGTGAACAAATCTACGGCAGCATATCCATGTTCGGGCCAAGTATGGATTGACAAATGCGATTCAGAAATAATGACTACTCCGCTAACGCCGTATGGATTAAACATATGAAATTTCTTCTCCACAACTGTTGCGCCGCAGCGAACAGCAGCTTCAAACATTGCTTTTTCTATTAATTTGACATTATTAAGAATATTTGAGTTACAATCAAAAAATTCAGCTAATATATGTCTTCCGAGGTAATCATGTTTTAATTCTGTCTTTAATTCTGTTTGTAATTCCAACTTCTTTATTTCCCTTAAAAATAAAATATAACCAAATTAAATTATATTTTATCTCAATTTCTTGAATTAAAGATATTTTTGAAATATTTAGTTAAAATTACTTAACATGTTTTAATGTTTTATATTTCTCTTCTGCCTTCAATAGCCTTTGCAAGCGTCATTTCGTCAACATATTCCAAATCACTGCCTATAGGTAAACCAAAAGCTATTCTTGAAATTTTTATTTTAAAAGGCTTAAGTAGTTTATTTAAATATAAACTTGTAGCTTCCCCTTCTATTGAGGGATTTAAAGCAAGAATAATTTCTTCTAAATTCTCCTGAGAAGCTCTTTCTAGTAGTTCTTTTATTCTTAAATCCTCTGGTCCAATACCGTCAAGAGGTGAAATTAATCCCTGAAGCACATGATATTTGCCGTTATATTCTCTTGTTCTTTCAAGCGCGGCTAAATCTTTAGTTTCAGATATAACACATATCATACTTTCATCTCTTCTCTGATCTGTGCATATTTCACACGGACTTTGTGAAGACATGTTAAAACAAATTTTACAGTATCGAATTTTTTCTTTTGCGTCAATAACCGCTGTGCTAAATTGTTTTACTTCATCAAGGGACATTTTTAATAAATGAAAAGCCATCCTTTGAGCTGATTTTGGACCAACTCCGGGAAGTTTCTGAAATTCTTCTATTAAACGAGCTAAAGGCTTTGTATATTGCATAATTTAAAATAAGCCGGGAATATTTAAATTCATTCCACCGGTAATAGAGGACATTTTTTCCTGTACCAGCAAAGATGCCTTAAGATTAGCATCTTTTATAGCGCTGGAAATTAAATCTTCCAGCATTTCAACAGTTTCACTATCCACACTTTCCGGATTTTCAGGGTTTATTGCCTCAGGCTTAATTTTTATAGATTTAAATTCATTTTTGCCGTTAAAAACAACGGAAATCGCTCCTCCTCCGGCTATACCAGAAACTTCAATACTAGAGAGTTCTTCCTGGGTATTTTCCATTTGTTTTTGCATTTGTTGAGCTTGTTTAATCATTTTTTGAAAATTATAACCTTTCACCTTAATTTCCTCCTCAAGAAAAAATATATTTTCAATACTAAGTAATAAACAATAAATTTTAACCTTTAAAAAAAGGGATGGGTGTATAAAATTTATTGTTACCCACTTAATATTATCCTAAAAAAAATAATTTTTAAAAATTAAAAAAGAGGAGAAAAACTCCTCTTTTAATTAAGCTTATTTAAAAAATAATTTTTAAATATATTTTTCAATGCTACTTTGAAGTGTTGATTTTTGTAACAAACCAACCAATCTTTCTACGGCTTCTCCGTTTTTAAATATTATCAGACTTGGGATTCCACTAATACTATACTCTTGCGCAGTGCGAACATTTTCATCAGTATTTAATTTAACAACTTTTATTCGCCCTTGAAATTCTTCTGCAATTTCGTCGATAATAGGAGCTATCCTTCTGCAAGGACCACACCATGGAGCCCAAAAATCTACAAGAACAGGAAGTTCAGAATTCTTTACTTCTTGCTCAAATGTAGCGTCTGATATTTCTATAGCTTTTGACATAAAGACTACTCCCTTTTCAAGAAATTTATGAAAAAATATATATACTTTTTTGATTTTACCATAATATTTAAAATAGTACAGAAGAATTGATGAGGAAAATTATGAAAAATATTAAATTACTTGATAAATATATCTTAAAACAGCTAATAGAAGCTTTTTTACTTGGAATTGTAATTTTTACTTCAATTTTGTTTGCTTCAGATACTTTCCTGTATCTTGTTAAACAAATATCTGCTTATGGCATACCATTTAAAGTAGCTTTTTTAATAATTGCGCTAAAATTGCCGGTTATTCTTGTTTTAACTATTCCAATGGGAGTTTTGCTGGCTGCTATTCTAACTTTTAATAAACTTAGCTCGAATTCTGAAATTACAATAATGCGAGCTTGTGGCATAAGTATTTCAAGGCTAGCTTTACCGGTTATTATTTTTGGTTTTGCAGCAGGCTTGCTAAGTTTTTTTACAAATGAGTATATTGTTCCATCTGCTAATATACAAGCTAGAAATCTTACTTCCTGGGCTTTAACGCAAAGAAATATTCCTAAGGGAAAAACAAATTTTTCTTTTAAAGAAATGGATAGCAACAATCAAATTAAAAGATTATTTTATGTAGATAATTATAATAGTAAAAAACTGCAAGGAATTACGGTTTTAGATATGTCAAAAAAAGGCGCTCTACAAATAGTTCAATCAAAATATGGTGATGTTACTCCTGATTATTGGAATTTTGAACAAGGAGCCATGTATACAATTTCTCGTTCCGGAAAAATTTTAAATACTACTGTATTTGATAAATTAAAACTATTTGCTAATTTTAGCTTGCTTGAAAAATATAAAGACAATGCAGCAAAAGAACTTAATTTTCTTGATTTGCTTAAATATATTAAATATCAAAAACAAAAAGGCAATAAAAATCTAACAAGCTTTATAATTAAGCTGCAGGAAAAATTTGCCATACCTATAACCTGTGTTTTAGTTGCCTTAATTGGCGTGCCTTTAGCCATAACTCCTCCTAGAGTAAGGTTTAATAGAGGTTTTTTATTTAGCATAATGATTATTTTTTGTTATTATTTAATAAAGTCTTTTTCTATATCACTTGGAGAAGCGCAAATATTAAATCCTTTTATTTCA
>JAZDPZ010000013.1:0-10317 GCA_043797105.1 bacterium
AATTTAAAAATAATTTAGCGAGAATTTATATATGAATAATATTAAAAAAACATTAATTTTAACATCTATTTGTTCATTATTTTTTTTGAGTTCATTAGGAGGTGTTCTGGTTGGTTACAAAATTTCTAAAAATTCTGAACCTAAAAATTTTCCTATTGCTTCTCAACCTGTTAAAAAAATTAAAAATCAAACTCCAACACCATTAGGAAGCAATTTAATCTCAGATGTTGCTGAATCAGCTATACCCTGGGTTGTTAATGTAAAGATGCAATATGATGAATCTCCATGCGAAAATTCAGATTTTCCTTTTCCTCCATTTTTTGACTTTAATAATCAATTGCCTCCTCAAATGAGGATGAAAATTTCAGGAGGATCAGGAATAATAATAAGAAGAGATGGATATATACTTACAAGTAATCATGTAATTGCTAATGCGCGTAATATAGAAATAAATCTAAACAATGACAAAGCTTATAAAGCCAAAGTAATAGGGGTGGATGATATTACTGATATTGCCGTATTAAAAATTAATACCGGCTTTAAAAATTTGCCTATAGCAAAAATCGGAGATTCATCAAATTTAAGAATTGGAGAATGGGTAATAGCAGTCGGCAGTCCTCTTGGATATGATCAAACCGTAACACAGGGAATTATAAGCGCCATTAACAGAAAAGTTAGAGATATTCCCACGAGTGTAGATTTTATTCAAACAGATGCTGCTATTAATCCCGGAAGTTCAGGCGGTCCTTTAATTAATTTGAATGGTGAAGTAATCGGGATTAATACGGCAATTAGAGCAGATGCGCAAAATATCGGCTTTGCTACGCCTATTAATACCGCTAAGGAAGTTGCTGAGCAAATTATTAAGGATGGTTATGTAAGTCGTCCCTGGATTGGTATAGAAATGAAAGAAATTCAAATACCAACTAACAGCATAGTTATTTATAGAATATTTCCTAAAAGTCCTGCAGATAAAGGCGGGCTTAAAAGTGGCGATGTTATATTAAAAATTGATGGTATAAAAATTGAGGATGCAAAAATTTTACAGAAAAAAGTCAGAGATCATAAAATTGGAGATATAGTTAGATTTCAAGTTTCTAGAGAAGGCAAAATAGTTAACTTAAAAATAAAAACTGAAAAAATTCCTAATTTTAATAACTAAATGGCTAAGCCGCATTCATAGGCTTCCAATCATTCCTTATTGATTAATAGTCTTCACCCATCAGGACTTTTGCAGCACAGCCTTGACCGCCACCTAAAGAAATACAGGAGGAGTCAAGACCATCACCTTTAGTTCCCATTGGTTTAATACCATTTTCCTGTATCCAAATCCCATACATATCTTTACCGAGAGTATTAGGACCCTTAAATCCGTTAACGTCAAAATAGATAAATCCGCAATATTGTAATGTTCCGCTTAAAGCCGTACAATTTGAACTCTCAATTGTTAATCTCAATAAACTCCCATTGTTCAAAATAATACCTGCTGGATTACCCCAAGTTGTTATTGGAGAACCATTCAAATATTTTAAACTACCATTATTATGCCAACAATTACCATTAGTTTGACCACTATCACAAGATTTAATAAAATTTAAATACTCTTTATACTTATTTCTTAAATCGTTATTATCCGTAAAAACATTCTTCAAGCTATTCCCATTATCTGCTGCGATCTGTGAAGTAACCTGAGTGAGCACAGAATAAACGTCTTTAAATTCTGTTTTATACTGAGCATTCTGAATATTTGGAATTAAAGTTACCATAGTAACAGCTGCAACAATTCCCACAAGAGTTAAAGTTATCAGAACTTCTGCCAGAGTAAATCCTTTTCTAAAAATATTAGTTTCTTTAGCAAGTCTTGCTTGTGCATTTTTTATGGCAAATAACCAAAGTATTTTCATCATCAAAATATTCATAATATCTCCTTATATAAAACATATTATTTATATAAAAGATTATATCATATTCTTATTTAAAATCAAGACGCATTAAGGAATTGTTACATTTAAAGAGGAGAAAAATATAGATAGTGAAAGCATTTAAGCGAAATTAGCTGTCTTTAGAATCTTGCGCTTTATTGGAAGCAAGTTTTAGTTTGTTATTGTAAGTTCCATTGTTTGGATCAATTGAAACAGCTTTTTTATAATTTTTTATTGCCAAGTCATATAAATTTTTATCAAAATAAATGTTTCCCAGATTATAATAAGCTTTATCATTATTTGGATTAATCGAAATAACTTTATCAAAATTTTCTATTGCTAAATTAAGTTCACCCTTTTTGTAGTATGTGATTCCCAGATTATAATAAGACCAATCAAATTCAAGATTAATAGAATTATTTTTCTTGTAATTTTTTATGGCAATATCATGTTCCGCTTTTCTGTAACAGACATTTTCAATATTATGATAAGCCCAGTCAAAATTAGGATTAATCGAAATAACTTTCTGGTAATTTTTTACGGCAGAATCATATAATCCTTTTTCTGCATAAATATTCCCCAGATTATAATAAATATCCCAATCATTTGGACTTAGAGAAATAGCTTTACTATAACTTTCAATAGCCTGATCGTATAGTTCTTCACTGGCGTAAACATTTCCCAGATTATAATAAAAATCAATATTATTAGGATTAATAGAAATAGCTTTTTTATAACTTTCTATGGCAAAACTATTTAGATCCTTGTTAAAATAAACATTTCCCAAATTATAATAAAAAGCGGCATTATCAGGATTAATAGAAATAGCTTTTTTATAATTTTCTATTGCCAAATCATATAAACCTTTATTTGCATAGCCAAATCCAAGAGAGCAATAACCCCAGTCAAAATCAGGATTAATAGAAACAGCTTTATCATAATTTTCTATTGCAAGATCATATTTGTTTTCGTTGATATAAACATTTCCTAAAGCATAATGAGCTATATAAAAAGATGAGCTGATAGAAACAGCTTTTTTATAATTTTCTATTGCTAAGTTATATGAATTTTTTAAAGCATAAATATTCCCCAAACTATAATAAAAATTACAATTATTAGGATTAATAGAAATAGCTTTGCTATAATTTTCTATAGCAAGGTCATATAAGTTTTTGCCCGCATAAGCGCTTCCCAGATTACAATAAGCTAAATCATTATCAGAATTAACGAAAATAGCTTTTCTATAACTTTCTATTGCAGGATCAAGTTTATTTATGTCAACATAAACTTTTCCAAGATTATAATAAAATTCACTATTGGAAGGATCAATGGAAATAGCTTTATAATATGCTTCAAAAGCAAAATTATATGATTTTTTTTCATAATAAGCTTTTCCAAGTTCATTATATATTGTTGCATTTTTTGAATTGGAATTTAGCGCTTTTTTAAAAATTCCGATTGCAAGATCATGCTCTCCTGATTTTATAAAATCTCTACCCAGATCAATTAAGTATTTTTCGTCTTCTTGATTGTATTTTTTGTCCATATTAATATTTAATTTATATTTTAGTAATTTTTGATTGTATTAAAATTAATTATAATTGATAAAATATAGAAAAACATGAAAAAATATTTTGAATCTATATATTCTATGATTTTTTTGACAATTACTATGATTTTAGTAATTAGTTTACTTGCTTTTACAGGAATAAGCTATATCAAAAATATCGTAAGTTCTCAGTTTCATTCATCAAAGATAGATATTCAGACAAGAACTCAAAAATTTGGCAATTTTTCAAAAATACCGAAAGAATATGAATTAACCAAAGCTATAGATATGTTTGGGATTAAGGCAGTAATAGCAGAACATAAACAAACCGGACAACATTTGATATTAGCAAATATAGAAAATATTTTAAGTATTTCAAAAAATGATATAAATTCAAATATTATCAATATAAAACTGGAAAAATTAATTTCTAAATTTAGTAATGAGGCTGTTAAATTGAATTCTTTTAAAATTGAACAAAAATCTTTTTTTAAAGTTTTTAACCAGAATGTTCCATATATAAAAGTTAAATTTTCTTTATCCGGCAAAATTCAAAAAAATTTGGAAGGAATAATTGGAATTATAAATAATCCTGACAAAGAAAATAATATTATTGTTTCAGTGAATGAAAGCGGTAAGTTTAATCAGGATATTGCGGAAAAGTTTTTCAAAAGTATTGAATTTAACGGTAATGGTTAAGGAAAGGGTAGTGTTCCAATGGTAACTGATTTTATATCACCACCCCCTGTCCCCTCCTCAAGGAGGGGAAGTAGTGTGTGGGTAGGGGCGAAGCCCCTACACCAAACCCTTTTTTATTGCCATCAGTCATAAGTTGGACACTACCAAAAAAGGAAAGAAAAATTTATGGAATTTTTTCACGAATCTGTGCTGGTTGAAGAAGTAATAGAAGGGCTTGACTGTCAAAAAGGTTTGATTTATGTTGATGCTACAGGAGGAGGGGGCGGACATTCCAAGGAAATTGCAAAAAGAATTTATCCTGACGGAAAACTTATTGTTACTGATGTTGATCCTGATGCAATAAAAGCAGCAAATGAAAATCTCAAGCCCTGGATAGAAATCGTTACAATTTTAAAAGCAAATTATTTTAAAATACCTGAAATATTAAGAACTTTTAATATCGAAAAAATAACCGGCGGAATTTTATTTGATCTTGGAGCTTCTTATTACCAATTTATTACAGGTGAAAAAGGTTTTAGCTTTTCTAAAGAAGCTCGACTGGACATGAGATTTGATCCTCAAAATCCAATAAGCGCTTATGAAATTGTTAATAATTTTACAGAAAAAGAATTAATCAGAATTTTTAAAGATTATGGCGAAGAGAGATTTTCAAGAAGAATAGCAAAAAATATTGTGGAAAAACGAAAAAAATACCCGATTAAAACAACAACAGAACTTGCAAATATAATAAAATCTGATATTCCCTTTTCATCCAAATATAAAATTCATCCTGCAACAAGAGTTTTTCAGGCGCTTAGAATAGCTGTTAACGATGAATTGAACAATTTGGAAAATACTTTAAAACAAATCATTCCTTTATTGGAGAAAAATGCTAAAATAGTTGTAATAAGTTTTCATTCTTTAGAAGACAGACTTGTAAAAAATTTATTTAAGTATTACAGTTCTAATTGTAGATGTTTACCTGAACAAGCTAAATGTCTTTGTGAGGCAAAACAATTAGAAATTCTTACAAAAAAACCAATAATTCCTTCGCAGGATGAAATTAAAAAAAATCCTTCTTCAAGGAGCGCTAAATTACGTATAGCAAAAAAAATTTAAGAAATGGAGTGGTGTTAAATGGTGTCTTCTATAAAATCTTTTAATCATAGGAAAGTCAAGCAAACAGCAACTCGAAACTCAATAATTAAAGGAGATTTTCCTGTTAATGAAAATCTTAGAGAATTAGCTATTTTTAAATTTAATCGTTTTTTAAGCTTTTTTCTTGTATTGACTATTTTAGCAGCTATGATTAGCTATTCAATGGTTATTGCAAAAGAAAGCATACTTACTAAAATACATAAAAAAACTAATGAAGTAAATTTTGAAAATATAGAGCTGCAAAATAAGGTTGATTATGCAAAATCGCTTTATAATATAAACGATAAAATAACAAAAATAAATTTTCTTAAAAAAGCTGATAAAGTCCTGGAGGTTAAAGCTTCGTCTTTAGGCTCTGTTGTTGAAAAAAATATAGACAAGATAGAGTTACAACCAATTTTAGGCTATTAAAAAATGTTTTTTTTATTTAGGCTCAAGCCTAAAAATTATAATTTGTTTGCTTCTTCTTTACAGATTATGTTTTTTTTGTTTGTGCTTGTAATTGTTGCAAAGCTTGCGCAATTACAGATTATTGATTCATCAATGCTTAAAGAAAAAGCAAAATTGATGCGTCAGCCATCCAGAACCTTCAGTTTTAGAGGTGAAATTATGGATAGAAATGGCATTAGGCTGGCATCAGATACCACTTCTTATGATATATACGCTCATCCTCAATATTATACTGAAAAGCCGGAAAAAATTGCTTCAATATTATCTTTATATTTAAAACAACCGGAAAAAAATTTATGTGAAAAGCTAAGTAAATTTGATGTTTCTACAATAACCATTGCTAAAAATATAGACAGAAACATAGTAGAAAAAAGTATAATACCTAAAATCAGAGAGCTTAAAATCAGAGGGCTGGACCTGGTCAGAAGAAATGAAAGGGTTTATCCTCAGGGTAACCTGGCTTCTCATATACTGGGATATGTTAATATTGACGCAAATTTGTTTGCGGGAGTCGAAAAAACAGGATCGTCAGATTTGGAAACAATACCTAATATCCAGCCTGTAGAATATGATGGAAAAGGCAATATAATTTATGATTTTCATACTGATCCCAATTATGTCGCTTTCCCTCTAAAAGGCGAAAAGCTTGTTTTAACTATTGATTCTTCAATTCAGCATGTTGCGGAAACTGAATTATCAAAAATGATGAAAAAAACAAAAGCTGAAAGAGGAACTGTAATTGTTCTTAATCCCAAAAACGGTGAAATACTCGGTTTTGCTGTTTTGCCAAGCTATAATCCGAATGAATACGGTAAAACTAAACCATCAGTAATGAAAAACTGGGTTTTAAGCGATGTTTATCCTCCGGGATCGACATTCAAAATTCTTACAATAGCATCTGCTCTTGAAACCGGCTCCATAACAAAAAACGAAAAACTCATGGATACAGGCAAAGTAGAAATTCAGGGCTGGACTATCACTAATTATGATTATTATCAAAAAGGCGCGCCGGGATTAATTGATTTAAAATATCTTTTTACACACAGCAGTAATGTCGGCAGCCTGAAAGTTGCGCTTAAAATACCTCCTTATGAGCATTACAGAATGCTTAAACTCTTGGGAGTAGGTTCTAAAACAGGAATTGATCTTCCCGGTGAATCAGCAGGCATATTGCCTAAACTAAAAAACTGGGATAAAGCTACTCAGGCTACAATCGGTTTTGGGTATAGTATTGCAACCACTCCCATTCAGGTAGCTTCTATGGTAGCTGCGATTGCAAATAACGGCATCTGGATAACCCCGCATGTTATAAAATATAGCCAAGAAGAAGAGCTTAAAAGAATAAAAACAAGAAGAGTTTTATCAACTGAAACCACAGATATAGTAACAGGTTTATTGACGAGTAGTATTAAGGCTTCTGAATCTAAAGCAGGCAAGATTCCTCATTATCAGGTAGCAGGAAAAACAGGAACTTCAAGAAAACCAAATCCCAATGGACCAGGATATATACCTAATCAGGTATTTACTTCTTTTGCAGGCTATTTTCCTGCTAAAAATCCACAGGCGCTTATAATGGTTGTGGTTGATAATCCTAAAGGATCTGATATATGGGGAAGTACTGTTGCAGGACCTGTTTTTAACAGTGTTGCTACTGAAGTTGCAAGGATTTTAAATTTGGAACCTGATGCAGCTAAATCTTAAGTAATAAACAATAAATTTTCACCTTTTAAAAAATGGGTTTGGTGTAGGGCGTAGCCCTACCCGACACTGTTTCCCCTCCTTGAGGAAGGGGTAGGGGGTGGTGATACAAAATTTATTGTTATCCACTTATTAAAATATCGAGTAATAAATGTAACAAATTATATATATTTTATATATTTATGTTTAAAAATATTGATTTTTGGGAAAATATAATATATAGTATCAAAATAGATAAAATAAAATAAGAGGTCAAAGCAAGAATGGAAAAGGAAGTATCAAATGGGCATAGAAAACTTCAGACAGACAGACAGACAGACAGACAGACAGACAGACAGACAGACAGACAGACAGACAGACAGACAGACAGACAGACAGACAATATTGGCACAAAGATAAACTAAATGCAAGCAAAAGAGGCTTCAGCCTTACTGAAATGCTGGTGGTAATGTTTATCAGCAGTATAATTATGATGGTAACCATGCCTGTTTTTACCATAAAAAAACTTGCTGCTTCTTCCAGTTCCGGTAGTAGCGGAAGCGAAATTTCTATTATATCTCAATATGTGGATGCCTGCATAGAAGCCGGAGCCGCAGATATAACCTTTGATGTGGATGGATCTTTAAGCGGCGTGGCTGCCGGAAACTGCAACATTGCCAAGCAAAATGTTGAACAGGAAATCAGCACTGACTCTTCAGACGCTAAATATTACGCAATACATGGCACCAGCGCTCAAAAACAAGCGGCAGAAAAACTTTTAAGAGCGGCATGTGATGCCGGCGGTTATTCGGCATGTCAATACTTTATTCAAAAGTGCCAAATTGATAATGTTTGTGATGTGGCAGATCAGTATTTTGACCTGCATTATTATATGGCTTTACCTATAACGTCTTCTGTTTCAGGAAGAGCAGTAATAGATTCAACAGCAAAGGTGCTCTATGAAGGCGGCAGTCCGAATATTGTAACTGAGGTTAATAATACCTGTACAGCTGGCGGGAGTTCGACTACGGCATGTGATGTAGTAAGTCCTGTTACGATAATACAATCATGCAATGCAGGTAATGCTGTTTCCTGCAGCTTTGCGTATAATAGAGGATTTAATACAAGCTGCAGAGCTATAAAACAAACTTTTGGATCAAAAGGACTAACTCCTTCAAGCGGAATTTATAAGATAACGTATGATCCCGGTTCCGGCGCTGTAGCAGAAGATGTATACTGCGATATGACAACAGACGGAGGCGGATATACAGTAATGGCAAACTGTAAGGAATTAAAGAACAAAATGCAGGAAACAGTCGGAACTCCCAGCTTATCCTCGGGAGATGGAGTTTATGAGATAGATCTAGATGGGTATGCCGGTAATAGTTATTTCCCTGAAAAGGTTTATTGCGATATGACAACAGATGGCGGCGGATATACAGTAATGCTAAGCTGTAAGCAGCTAAAAGACAAAAACCAGGAAATAGTAGGATCTCCTATTTTAGCTACAGCAGACGGGATTTATGAGGTGGATGCAGATGGTTATAGCGGAGGATCCTTCTCTCCTGAAAAAGTTTATTGTGATATGACCAATGGAGGATATACGATTTACGCTAATCAGGAGAGTTGTCATGCTCTTTATAATTATTTAGGGTCAGCTAGGGTTAAATATAATAATCCGAGTCAGACAAATGATGTTCAGTATTATGTTGATCCGGATGGTTTAGAATCTGGAACTGCGCCTTATCTTGTTTATTGTGATATGGGAAATGGCGGATATACCCTGATTATGAAAGAGTCTGCTCATGGATATAATGATGCCTGGTGGACTACTAATTCGTCCGGTGATCCGGCTTATGCAAGATATAATACTTCCACTGAAGGTTATTACAATGAAAACTTTATCAGTATTGGTTATGATAGAATTAATGATTTTAGTACTGTTAAAATAAGAGGCGGAGCCTCTGGTGGTTGGTCTTTTATAGCTACAGTAACACCCGGGAGAACTCTTAAAAACTTTCTGACTTCCGGCTCTACAACAGCCACTGTGAGCAGCTATAATTATATCTCTGATACATTTGGTGATTATTCGATGTATAATTATGCTCAATATGGTGGCGCTAGTACTTATTGTGCAGCTTACTATCAGGGGTTTAATCTGACTGCAACTATTGCAGGAACAAGTTATACATCAACTGCAAAAACAAGGCTTGGAATTATTTGTAATGATACAAGTAATGGTACATATTCTTCTTATGGTCAATGTGGTAGTGTCAACTTTTATGGTTATTTTAATGTAAGTGGAATTGGTAATTATTCTTATAATACTGGTAGTGGCATTATGGCTGCTCATGACTTTGGCGCAGGCAGTGATGGAATAGGATATGCAAGGAACGGTAATACTTATACTGCATGGACTTGCTACACCAGCAACTACCCTAATTATAAGGACTATTGGGTCTCTCTCTGGGTAAAATAATCTCTAAAATGAAGCTTAAATTGCGGCAGATTCTCACGTTGCATTTTGTCGTTGATGCCATGTATGTCATTGCGAGGCGGCTGATCCGTTTCCATAAGTCCTCGTCTGGAATAATAGGAGCTTATGAATGTGCCTTAGGCGCCGAAGCAATCTAAGAATCGAACATCAACTCCCATAATAAGGGGTTGCAACCCCTTGTTAATATGTTTGTGAGTAGTATAGAGCAAGCCTTCATCATACCTTTGAGATTCTTCGGGCTACGCCCTCTGAATGACAAAAACGAAGAAATTTATTATTACCTGATAAAAGGGAATTATAAATAATTTTTTATATTATAAAATTTTAACAATTGTATATTTTTTATATAAAGTAAGCAATTATTATATACTTTAGGTTTTTATATA
>JAZDPZ010000014.1:0-15158 GCA_043797105.1 bacterium
TTGAATACAAGACTTAGTATAATTACTAGGTCTTGTTTATCTATTAGTCGTGCCTGATGGGGGTGGCTAAGCCACATTCTTAGGTTTCCAATCATTCCAAAATGACATAAAGTGTCATTGCGAGGTGGCTAAGCCACATTCATAGGCTTCCAATCATTCCAGAAGAGGAAGAATTGAGGAGAGATAAGAAGGCGGCAAAGCCGCCTCTAAATCACAATCCGGCTTTTGCTGCTGCTAATGCTATTTGTGTAGCATTTTGCGTATTATTTGCCTGCAAAATCGGAAATAAATTCCCAAGAGCATTATTAAGCATTTTATTTTTCTCCTGCTGAGCGCGGTAATCCTGTAATTGAGTCATCCACTGACTGTTAAGAAAATCATTCATAGCATTGGAAGAACTAAGCGGAACCTGCAAATTATTAAGCAAACTAGCCTGATCCTTGCTTAAAACGCCTGTTAAACTTTGCAGCTCATTCAATTTTCTTGCTTCATCCTGGCTGACAAGATCGTTTTTAATCATTTTTCCTCTGTTTATAATATCGACAAAAGCGGAAGACCTATTTTTTTCAAGGTCATTCAACCCGTTAAGAAACTGTGAGGAATTAAGCGTGCCGAATCTTGAAGCAATATTTTCTCTTAAACTCCTCAAAGCAGGATCATATTGCTCGCTAAATTTCTTTTCAGCATCATTGACAAAGGCATTTTCAGCATCATTAAACTGAGCTGCCAATTCAGGCGCTGTATATCCTAATGTAGAAGTAATATTATTAATTCTTTGCTGAGCAAGACGTTTTCTTTCCTCTTCGGCAGGATCAGGGAAATACTGATTAACCACAGATTTTGTGGCAGGATCAACAAAAGTTTTTCCAATGACAGTGTCTCCATAGCGAATTTCGCTAGGACTAAATTCAGGCGGTTTAGGCGCTTTACCTCTTCCCATTTTTAAATCTCCTAATAATTTTTCAATCATTCCAGAACAGGAATGATTAGTAACCTAATAACAAAAATAAATAAACTTATGCTAAAATAGTCTGAAATAATCAGTTTATGAGGATTAAATTTTTATATCCTGTAGTAATTTAACAAAATTTAATTCTTTTGAAACTGCATTAACAAGCTTTTCATCGCTTGTTATAAAATCTGCTTCTATTTCTTTGGCAAGAAAAATAAATATAGAATCATAAACACTTCTTTTGTATTCTATAGCTATATTTAAAGCGCCTTTTAACAAATGAGTATGCTCATGCACAATCAAATCAAATTTTAAAAATTTTGCCAAAATATTCTGGATTTCGCTCAATGAAAAAAATGTTCTATACTTCCATAAAACATTTGTAAATTCCAAATAAATTGTAGAAGGGGCATGAAGTCTGCATTTATTTTGTTCAAACAAATCCAGTATTTCTATAGCCTGTTCATAAAACGGCTGTACAATAAACCATTTAACAGCAACAGACGTATCTATCACATAATCCTTCATCTTGATCTGTCTTCTCTTATATAATCGATACAATCAGGCATTTCACCATATTTAAAATATAAAAATTCTCTTATTTGAGTTATTTCATCAAAAATATTTTCCGATTTTATTGAAATAAGATCACGTTGAATTAAATCAATTAATCTGTTTTTTAACCAGGGTACATTTTTTATTATTTTTTCCTGTTCTTCATTAGGGAGTGAATTAAGCTCCTGAATTAATTTTTCTACAGAAATAGACATAATTTGCTCCTAACTTAACAAGTAATTGTATAAATTAATAATAACCTAATAACAAAAATAAATACACAAAAATTTTTAACATCGATCTTCTTTAAAAAGCCTGTCCAGCTCGTCTCTATAAGATGAAATTTTTTCTATTTCACTGTCTACATAATTAAAAACATCTTTAATGCCTGCAAGATAAAGAATAATATTATTTTGAGCGGAAAAAGATATACTGGACACGATTTTTTGAATAAAAATTTCTTTTAAAAGCTTGTAATTATTATCTATGCTGAGTTCTCTAAGTTTAACAGCACTCTGATATTTAGCATAAAGTTCCTGATAATCCAATGTTTTACTCCTTGTCGTTTACAAAGCGGCTGAGCCGCTGCCATAAGCTTCTAATCATTCCTGTTTTAATAAATTTCATGTAAATATTTATTAATAAAACCTAAAGTTTTTCTGACTTTAACCGATATATTATATAGAAGGATATGTTATTAAAAAGAAAATGAGGTAAATAAAAATGAATAATTTATTCAAATGGAACAATAAGGAAGGATCAAAAGCCTATGGGAGCGGCTCAGCCGCAAAAGGATTTACACTGGCGGAAGTATTGATGACTTTAGGGCTGGTGGGAGTTATTGCCGTTGTTACTATGACAACTTTAATTCCTAATATTCAGAATGCTGAGCTTAAAACAACTTTTAAAACTGTCTACTCTGATGTGGCTCAGGTTACTTCTAAGATCATGACGGATAACGGCAATAGCTTGAAGGATGTTTTTCCTTATAGTAATACTATGCGAGACAAATATAAAGAGTATCTTAATACTCTCAAGTCCTGTGATAAGGGTCAATCTTTCGGTAATTGCTGGCATAATAGTGGCAGTTTTAAATATTTGAATGGTAATCCAATAACAGGCTGGGGTGATAAAGCAGGTATTGTCTTAAATAATGGCACTTTATTAAGATTTCAAGTTGATAGTTCCAATTGTACAGCTTTAGCCGGAACCGTGCCGTACTGCGGATTTATAAGCATAGATGTTAACGGCTGGCAATCTCCTAATGTTCTTGGCAAAGATATATACCATATCTGGGTACAGGAAAATGGTATTAAACCCAGAGGAACTAAGGGTGATACTTATGAAAATACCTGTAATACTACTTCAGTTTATGCAGGTACAGGCTGCGCTGCAAAAGTCCTCATGGGTCAATAAAAACTGTCATTGCCTTATCCTCCTCGATCCTTCCCGAACTGAAATAATTATAAGCCTGTGCTGCGAAATGCGGACAGAGCCGCCTGCTTCGCGCTCAAGATGACAGGAGAACGTTTTTACTCTGTAGAACGCAAATTGGAATGATTAAAAGCCTATAAATACAGCTTAGCTGCCCTTAGGCACTCGTCATCAATCCTTACAAATTACACTGTCATTGCGAGCGTAGCGAAGCAATCCAAAATATTTTTTGTATCACCACCCCCTACCCCCTCCTCAAGGAGGGGAAATAGTGTCGGGTAGGGCGACGCGCTACACCCAACCCTGTTTTTTTTATAAGGTGCAAATTGTTTTTTTATTACTTATGAATGTGGCTTAGCCACCCTCAGATGTCTTAATAAACATGTTTGGATCAGCCGACCCCAACTGCTCAAAAGTCCACTTTAAAACATCAATCCACTTTATCATGGGCGAAACCTCAGGATGCTTGGCAAATTCATATAAAACCTCGAGATTTTCTTTGAGTTTGGCTTTTCTTTCAAAAATAGCCGAACTGTCCCCGATTATATAATCATATTTTCCTTGCCTGACTGATTCATCAACTAAAACAAAATCAACATCGCCGTTAGATTTAAAAACTTTAATCTCTCTCGAATCGAAAGAAAAATTAGCTAATAACTCGGCAATCTTTTGCACAACAGGAACTTTCACTCTAAAATTAAGAACATCAATTTCTTTTGAAAGCCTGATATTTTGACCCAGCATAATACCGGAAGCCTCAGTAGCTGTTCTTTGCTGAACGCCTTTTGCATCACCGATCATATATTTAAAAATACCTGTAGCAGACTCGATTTTTGACTCAAAGAATTTAAGAAATTCCCATCCAACAAGCGCATCGCCAAATTCAAGAGGAATAGGTTCTCTTGGCATAAGAGCAGGATCATATTCAATGATTGAACCTTCTTTAATATTGATTTTTCCTGACAAAGAGCCTTTTGGAGCAAGATAAGGCTTGTTAATGATAAGTTTCAAAGCATCTAACTGTAGGTTTAATATGGTTGTAGAAATTTTATTAAGAGGCAAAGCAACGCACAAAGGGCTAATACCTCTTTTAGTAACAGGGTCTTCAAGGAAAGAAGCAAAAATAAAAGGATTAATAATAAAAGGATTAGGCTCAAATCTAATTATTTTCTTGCGACCGGCAAGAGTAACAACATGATTTTTAAGCAAAGAGCCATCTTTAAGCTTTATATCACCCCAATACTCAAGAATTTCAAATTGATCTCCCTTCGTAGCTTTCCCCTCCTCAAAGGAAGGATTAGTAGCCTGTGAATGCGGCTCAGCCGCTCCTTCCTGAGCAGAAAGAGCCGCTAAATCCTCATGGTTCTGATAAAGTTTATTAGCCGAAATTTCATCATATGTAGCCCATGAGCGGTAAATTTTAGGGCAAACATCGAAATTATCCGCCTTGCTCGCATCAAAAACAAAAGCTTCAGGAGCAACAATCGTAAAATCAGGACCATCATAAATAATCTCATCTTTAATAATGTACGCTTCAGCATCTGAACCGTTCCCATAATCGTAATTTTCTTCATTTGTAAAAAACCCCTTCCTTCTTGTTTGTTTAACTTTAGTGCTCCAACTGATAAAGGCAATAAATTCGCCCTTATTAATCCAGTTATCAAGCCCTTTTTCAAGTTTTGAGACAAAATTTATACTGCGAAAAACGTCAATAAGAGAAGCCTTTTGCCTAGCCGCCATAAAATGATCTTCTCTTGCCTTTCCCTGCACATCAAACATGCTGTCAAGAGAGGAAAACCAACTTTTCCACAGATGAGCCTTATAAGTTTCCCTGACTTCGTATATTTCAGGCATTTCAATATTTTGTTTGGCAGAAAGATTTCTAAAAGAAGGATAAATAGCTTTTTCGACCTCTGAATTAATTTCAAGATTTGAGCGTCTCAAATCATTCCACTTATCCCATTTTTCAGCAATAAATCCGACTAAAAAATCATGATTTTCTTCGCTAAGCTTTTCAGAACTGCTATTCTCTTTTTGATACTCAAATTTATAAGGCATAAAAAACACTCTCCTATACGGTTGAACCGCCTAAACGTTGTCATCCTGAGGCTGCTTGCAGCCGTGAGGATCTGTCCATCTTTCGATTGTTTATACAAGCCAAATCAAACAGATTCTCAAATTAAAAACTCTTTATTATAAATTAATTTTTACTTTAAATAAATTGAATATATTGCTATATTATAAAAATTTTTGTGCCTAAGCCACATTTTAAGGCTCCTAATCATTCTCTTCATCCCAAAAAATTTTATTTTTTATCATATAATTTCTATAAAGGGCAAACCCTGCTCATCTCCCCGAGAGCTACACACTCTAAATGTGAAAAAGCTCAGGAAAGGAGGTGAATGCCAATGAAGTTAGTTTTCTCTATTAAAGAGAAAGAATGGGTGTTTATTTTAATACTTGTTTTACTCTTAATAGACAAACAAGAGCTGTATAAAATAATATACCTGCTCTTGCGTCAAAACTAATTCAAAAAAAGGGTTTAATGAGAGGCTGGTATCCTCTCAGCCCTATATAATTTATAATATCATATATTGAAAAAAATTAAACCCCCATGCCAAAATTTTTTATCATATAATTTTCTATATAAGCAGGAAGGATAATAGCGCCACATCCTCTAATTTGGAAGGATTAGGAGCCTATGGAGGTGCCTCAGGCACATGCCGGAACTTTTACTTTTTATAATCTCATTTTTACTTGTTTTAAGCTCATCATACTTTTTGGCAACTCTTCTAAACCCCAAAAAGTACGAATTATTAGTTATTTATTTGATTCTTATCCTGATATCACAGGTAATCATAAGCATAGAAATACTGTCTATCCTGAAACAGGTTAACCCAACAGGATTATTAATTATTAATCTGATTGTATTTTTTGCAACTGTAAAAACAGCTCGTTATCCCGAACTTGTTTCAGGATTCTTGAAAATAAAAATAGCTTTGCCGCAAATTTTTAACAAGGCGGCATGTCGCCTTGTTTCCAGGCGAGGACTTATGGAGGCGGCTCTGCCGCTATTTTTTATTTTCTCAAGCTTAATCAGCCTGTTTCTCAGCATTGTTGCCCCGACAAACAGCGGGGACAGTATGGTTTATCACCTTGCAAGAATAGGTTTCTGGATTCAAAATAACACTCTTGCGCATTTTGAAACAGGTATTTTAAGACAAACAGCCTTTCCCATAAACTCTGAAATCCTTCTTCTCTGGTCAATGGTCTTTTTAAAAAGGGATTATCTCGCAATAATAAATCAATATCTTGCATATTGGGGAAATTTATTTGTTCTTTTCTCTTTTTTACGCTATTTAAAGATTTCACTAAGAAGAACTCTTTGGGCTGTCTTTATTTTAGGCTCATTACCAGCTTTAATTCTGGAATCAATGAGCACTCAAACAAATTTAATCATGGGCTTTCTGCTCTTTAGTTCTCTATATTTATTTATATATGCCTCAAATGAAAATGATAAAAAAGCCTATATATTCTCAGCGATTGCCTTTAGCCTTGCTTTAGGCGTCAAAAGCACTGCCTTATTATTTTCACCGGCTTTTATAACAGTCTATTTATTAATCTTAAATAAAAATAAAGAAAAAAAATTTAAACAAGGTTTAACCGTCTTTATTCCCGCATTAATAATATCTTTTTTAATTTTAAGCTCTTATAACTATATTTTAAACTATATTGACTATGGAAACCCCTTGGGAACGCAAGCTCTTATCGAACTGCACAAAGCCCCTTTAAGCATTAAAGCATTCACAGCAAATTTAATAAGATATTTATTTTTATTTGTTGATTTTACAGGCATGAAAACACTTGATGTCCTAAGTCCCCACATAATGAGCTTAAAAAGCAATATTTTCATGCTGCTGCACCTAAAAACCACAGATGGAATAGTATTTCAGGACATGCCAAAAATAAATACCCTGATTCACGAAAATTTTTCAACCTTCGGTCTTCTGGGTTTTGTGTGGCTAAGCCAGTGCCTAAGGCACATTCTTAGGCTTCCAATCCTTCCAAAAACTGTCATTGCAAGCATAGCGAAGCAATCCAAAACAAAACGAGATGTCATTCTCAGCGACCGCAGGGAGCGTGAGAATCCATCCAACAGGCACTCTGGAATAAACAGAAACAAAATCCGCTCCAAAACTATATATTATACAGCCCTAATCTTCGTCATATTCCTGATTACTATCTCTCTAACAGGATTTTGCTACTGGTACAACAGATTTTTTACAACAGCGATAATAATTTCATCACCTGTTTTAATCCTGAGCTACACCCGAAAAACAACGGTTTTAAAAGCCACAATTATTATGCTGGCAGTGTTTAATTATTTAATAATCCCAACCTGCAACCTGTCAAAACCATTTTTTTGGATAATAAAAAACATGCCAGTTTACGGGTATTTTATACACCCACCCCTTACCCCTCCCTCGAGGGAGGGGAATGAGACTAGGGTAGGGCTTCGCCCTACACCAAACCCTTTTTTAAATCTAAGGAATGAAATAAGATTAAGGAGCGAAACCGACATAAAACGCCTTAGTCCATACTATTATATAGTCAAAAATCTTGGTATAATAGCTCCAAATAACTCAAAAATAGCTTTAATATTCTCAGATAATGAATGGTTTTACCCGTTCTTCGAGGAAAACCCCACCTGGAAAATATTTCCAGTAAGATACGAGCTTTTATTAAAGAATAATAACTATAATGACTATGATTTTATAGTAATATCAGGGAAAACACAGATCATAGACACTTTAAATAAAAATAAAAATAAAAATAATAAAAACACTATGCAGTACAATAAAATCGACTTTTCAAAAATCCCGAATAACTTTAAATTACTAAAAATTATTAATATTAAAGCAACTACAGACAGTGAGGAGAAGATTTTTTATGTTTATGCGACTAAGGCACATTCTAAAGCTTCCAATCATTCCTAAATAGGAAGTATTGAGAAGGATTTGGAAGCGCCTCAGGCACCTCAACAGCCGCATCATAA
Organism: bacterium; assembly: GCA_043797105.1. Lineage (GTDB taxonomy): Bacteria > Cyanobacteriota > Vampirovibrionia > Gastranaerophilales > CAZEDP01 > JAZDPZ01. The sequence goes on from JAZDPZ010000014.1 coordinate 7,998, forward strand.
AACATGCCGCAGTTCTCAATTGTCATGCTCTCATACCTAAGAATAACAACCTCAGCCTGCAAAGCGGTCAAAAGCGGGCAATTTCCCACATGTTCGCAAATATAACAAAGATCCCCTTCTTCAGCGAAAACTTCCAGCTCGCCAAAGTCATTAACCAAAGCATACATTATTTATCCCCCCTGCGCCTGAGGCGGCAAAGCCGCTTTCATATCGTCCTCAACCCTTCTGCTTATTGTCATTGCGAGCGTAGCGAAGCAATCCAAAGCGAATATGGCTAAGCCACTTGAAAAAATTTTAAATATAATATAAAATGTAATATATGTAATAAATAGTATAAATGTAATAAATTACTATAATTAAGGTTAAAAAAATGACTACAAGAGCAAAAAAATATACAATAGCCCACACCAGAACCCATTTAACAGATGTTTTAAATCAGGCGTCCTATGGCAAGGAAAGAATTGAAATTTTAAGACGCAATAAACCTATTGCTTATATAGTTCCTGTTGAAGACGTTGAAATGCTTGAAAAAATTGAGGATATGACAGATATAGAAGAGGCTGAGGCTAGAAAAAATGAGCCTACAATTGATCTTAAAGAGCTTAAGGAAGAACTGGGACTATAAATGTATAAAATTGAATACAAAAAGAGTATTAAAAAAGACCTTAAAAACCTCGATAAATCCAGCATAAAAGCAATTTTAAGAGAAATAGAATCCCTAAAAAACGGTATTGACGGAAATAATAAAATAATAAAATTAAAAGGAGATAATCCTTATTACAGGCTTAGAACCGGTAATTACAGGATAATATTTGAAAAAAAAGACGATATTTTAGTGATAATCGTTATTAAAATAGGACATCGACAGGATATTTATAATCATTTGCATTCATGATAAACAACCTGTTAAAATACTTTCCCATTGTTGTCATTCTGAGGAGCGAAGCGACGTAAGAATCTATCCAATAGGCATTTCTGGAATGATTAAATAACTTTTAAATGAATAATAAAACTATAGAAGCCTAACTGCCCAGTAAAAATCCACAAGATAGCTCGCAGCATCAAAAATATGCCCCAAAAACTTCAACTTGCGATTGCTCTTAATCTGAAAATGACTCGGCAAATCTAAAATAGATGTCCCCTCTTTGTATTTAAGATTTTCAAGGTTGTAAACAAGCCATTTGCATTTCTTGTCGATATAAATATTGACTTCATTGTTTGCGTTTCTTATTTTAGCATTCCATGCCGCAATCCTGTTCTTAACAGGCGGGTTAAAATGCCTTATTTTAACCTGAACATCCCTATACCCCAACTGAGAAAGCCTGTTTTTCATAATAACGTAATTGGTAAACTCAGAATTTGTCGACCTGTTATCGCCGGAAGCATCGCCATTTATAATAATACTGCCCTGATGGTCAGGATACCTCGAAAAAAACTCCTCCACCGCCTCAAACGTAGTAGCATTTTCAAGAACTATCTCATCAAAGAAAAACGCCTTTTCCTGCGTCTTATGCGCCAAAACCCAGCACATAGGATCAACATTAAAATCACAGCTAATATGAAGCGGCAAATTTTTTATATAATTAACCTGCCGAATATTTTCCCGGGAAAACCCCTTTACCACAAGCCCCCTGTTATAATCGCCAAACTCACCCAAAACATTTATTCTAAAATACTCAGGATCATAAGCTTTCCTAAGATTTTCAACAAAACCGTCAGGCAAAAAAACATTTTGGGTAGTAGGGGCAATTATAAACCTATAATTAGGTTTTGGACTTTCAACAAAGGTTTTAAAAATCCATCCTTTGGAAGTTTCGGGATTCGTATGCCCAAAGAGCCTATATCTTGGAATATCAGCCTGTCTTAGCCTTCCCAGAAGCATTTTAAAAGTAGATTCAGGCACATCAGACATTTCCTCAATCTCCACAAAGCCAAGATTAAGGGATTTCAGCTTAGTGTCATTTTCAAAATACCTAAAAAGCACTTCTGACTTATTTTTAAAGGTCAATTTTGCTTCTGTTTTAAGATATTCATAATGCACACCTTTTTTATAACCAAAATTATCAAGATGCTCAAAGTAATTTACAAGTGTAGTATCTCTGACAATAGGGAAAGTCTGAGCGCCGACCAGACCCCTAATGCCGGGATATTTATTGCAGAGTAAAATACCGAGCAGCGCCCCGCTAAATGTTTTACCGGAGCCGAACCCGCCCTGATAAAGGGCTACATCGAGCTGATGATTATGAGGAATCTCAAGAAATTCCTTCTGCGCTTTCAAAAGTTTATACTGGACGCCAACGGCGCCTTTTCTTATTGTCATTGATCTTTCCTAACAAGCTGTCATTCTCAGCGAAGGCGAAGCCGTAGCGTGAGAATCTATCTAATTCTTTTTATTAAAAAAATGCCCTGTAACTGTTGCAAATAAACCTATAATTGTTACTGTCATTGTTCCAAAAAGAGCCATCATAACATTATCAGACAAATGAAACCCCAATTTATATTGAGAAGTAAAACCATTCAGTAAGACAACAAAACCAATAAATAAAATCCACCATTTAGTCAGTTTAAATAAATCCTCTGTCAAAGAACAACGAAAACTAATATCTTGCTTATGATCTTTATTTTTAAGTTCTATTGCTTCACATCGTGCTGCTTCAAAACGCTTTTCATAACCTTTATCGTCTGCTTCAATTTTATCGTCTGTTTCAATTGCTTTAATTTCATCTTCAGAAATTTTCTGTTTTTTAACTATATTGTCATTTTCTTGTAGTTCTTTAGATATAAAAGAGCTCCACAATAATCTTGCATCTTTTACACTAATTGATTTATTGTGAAACTCATCAGTAGGCACTTTATTTATACTTTCTCATACTTTCTTATTTTTCTACAGTAATAAAGTTCAATTTTATCTTTTGAAATTGTTTCATATTCTTCTGTTTCAATCCAAGGGGACTCATTATGAGAAAGAATAGAAAGCTGACCGCCTGTATATTTACCGTACATATCCCAAATTTTTTCTAAAAATCGTTTTATATCCTGGTCATCAACCACAGGTTCACCTTTATAAATACAATCAATCGGTCCGGCTTTATACTTTTTAAACTTATTATAAACCTCCGGACAAACCGGTCCAAAATTCCATCTTTTAAAATCCTCTTCAAATAACGATTCACCGCCAGTCAAAGCTAAATACCAGCCCTGAGCATAATATAATAATTTTTGCAATTTCATATTAGTAATAGGTTTTTTTTTGTCTAAACCCATCTTTATAAAAGTATTTGCTATATTAATAGCTTTTAACATTGTTTCTCCTATTTTAGAATATTATCTATATAGATAAACAATTTATTCAAGATTTTTTTTACAAATATTAAGATTTTTTTAAGTTTTTTATTAATTATACCATAATATTAACACATCAAAATCAACGCCCAGGTAACCACCAAAAAAATAACACCCAAAATCATCGAAATTAAAAACGTCCTCTGGGACATATCCGCATGTTTAAAGCAACTATCAAAAAATTTTTTCATAATAAATCCGGTTTATTACATAAAATATGTTAAAATTTAAAAATTATGACAGAAGATAAAAAACTCAAAGAAATCATAGATAAAATTTTTCAGGTCATAATTCCTGACAAAATAATACTTTTTGGCTCTCGCGCAAGAGGAGACGCAAAAAAAGACAGTGATTACGATCTTTTAATCATAAAATCAGGGATTAAAAATGAACGAAAAATAGCTCAGGATATACATGTTAACTTGATAGGAGTTGATGAATCTGTTGATATTATTGTAAAAACTCCTGAAAATGTGGAAAAAAGCCTGAATAGATTTATGTCAATTACAAAACAAGCTATTAAAGAAGGAATTATTGTTTATGAACGACCATTTAGAATGGTTGAAAATAGCTAAAAGCAATTTAAATCTTGGAAAAAGCCATTGTAAACTAATTGATGAAAACATAAGATTTGAAGAATTTTGTTATGAACTTCAACAATGTGTTGAAAAATCATTAAAAGCTTTACTTATATTTAAAAAAATTGAATTTCCAAAAACTCATTCTATTGAAAAACTCATTGATTTACTGCAAAAAAATGGCGTTTCGCTTCCTAAAAATTTGCTGGTTAGCGCAAAACTAACTGATTATGCCATAGAAACAAGATACCCTGATGATTATACAGAAATCACAGAAGAAGAATATAAAGAAGCTGTAGAAATAGCTGAAGCTGTTTATAAATGGATAATTGATTTATTTATATAAGCTCGGGATCCAGCCCCTTAATAAAATTACACTGCGGCTCAGAAACCTCAGAATTTGTCGAAGCAATTATTTTTTGCTTAAGATCAATGCCCTTAAAGAGTAATTCAAGCAATTTTGCATAAGAAGCATCTTTCTGATCTTCGGAAACAGCTTTAATCTGCTCAAAAATATCTTTAAGCACAAAATCAATGGACTTTACAGCGAAGCAGTGCGAAGCAGGCGGTACCTGTCCGCATTTCGCAGCGGCGCTGTCCGCATTTTGCAGAACAACACCCAAAATCATTGTTCAAAAAATTAAAATATTCTTTATTTCTTCTATAAATTCTCTTGAATCTTTTATCATGTTTTCTAATTCTTCTTTATTCGGCTTAAAAGTTATTTCATAATCGCTTTTTTGTCTTAAATCAAAAGCTTTTCTGTATATCCTGCCTGTTTCTCTATTAATAATGCCTGTTTTTATAAATTCCTTATTAAACCAGCCTAATAACTGTCCGTGTTTTGAAGTTATAAAACCTCTGCGCTGAGCCAAAGCTGATACTGTATAAAATATTGCATAATAAAGTCTGTTTTGAGCCATAGCCAACTCATTTATTTCAATGGCTTTTATTGTTGCTTTATGGGCTTCTTCTGCTTTTTCAATCCAATTTTTTACAAGAAATGCTTTCATTTCTTCATCTTGCATAATAAATTCCTTTTTTTATTTCATTTGAATATATATAATTTATTTCCAAATCTGCGGGCGTTACTCTATGAAAATCTATTATTACATCATTTTCTATCTCTAAATCCCAAGCTTCTTCTAATATCTCATTATTATAGGTTTCATCCTTTTTAAATATCGCTGCAATATCTATATCACTGTATTTATTTGCTTTTTCTTTAACATGAGAGCCATATAAATATAATCCCTCAAAATCATCGTATTTTTTTAAGTTATCTCTTAGTTTTTCAGCTATTTTTTCAGCTTCCATATATTTTATCTCTTTTTATATTAATAAATTATATTTTAACATATTATTCAAACGGATTGTACAGCTCTAAATCTTCTATTTTTTCAAAATCCTTAGTATTTCTTGTTATTAAAATACAATTATGATATATTGCCGTAGCTGCTATTATTGCATCACCAAGCTTAATATTATTTTTTTGTTTTATTTTAATGGTTAAATCTTTTATTTCTTTTGTTAAAGGATGAATATAAGCATAACTTAAAAAACTTCGAGCATCCATAATGTCTTGAAAACTGGCATCTTTCCACCCCAAAAGCTCAATTTCAGAAATATCGGAAATATTAAAAAATTTATCAAAAATTTCCTGCATTTTTTCATTTTTAATAAATAAGCCTTTTAATGAATATATAAGAATATTAGTATCTATGAGATATTTCTGTTCCATTCTTCCCTAAGCTCTTTAGATACTTTTTCAACATCAATATTTTTATCTGCCCAAATCCCAAAAAAATCAGAGGGTTTGGTTCTTTTAGACTGTTTTTTTGTTTTAATGTATTCTTCTAAAAAAACAACTACCTGATCAGCGTCTTTATCATCCAGAGACTGAATAAGTTCATTTATTTTTTCAATTTTATCTTTAGGCAAACTCATAAATATTTTATCTCTTTTAATATTAATAAATTATATTTTAACATAGAACAACACCCAAAATCATTGAAATTATAAACGTCTTTTTGGACATATCCGCATGCTCAAAGCAATAATCAAAAAATTTTTTCATAATAAATATATAAACTCAAATAAGCTCGGAATCCAGCCCCTTGATAAAATTACACTGCGGCTCAGAAACCTCTGACTTTGTCGAAGTAATTATTTTTTGCTTAAGATCAATGCCCTTAAAGAGCAATTCAAGCAATTTTGCGTAAGAAGCCTCTTTTTCCTCTTTAGGAACGATTTTAATCTGCTCAAAAATATCTTTAAGCACAAAATCAATAGACTGCGCAACCTCAAAATTTTTCATGACACAAACCTCCTGAAATATTTTAATTATACTTGCCAAAAACTTCTAAAATAGATTAGAATTATTAAATTATATATAAGGAAAAGGAGAAAAAAATGCTACTTTCATTAGAAATGGTACCCGTATTATTAACAATGATAGCTCTGATAGTTTATATCTGCCATGTTCACAGAATAAGACATTCCGAAACAGAGTCAAGAATGAAACAAATAGAAAATGATATCGCTGAATTAAAAGGGAATGATTAGAATTCTATGAATGTGCCTTAGGTTTTTAATCATCCCTATTTCGGAAGGATTAGCAGTCTATTGAAGCGGCTAAGCCGCAAGTCTAAATAAGGATCAGTCTCTATGATGCCTATTTTTAGATTTGAAAAATTTTGAAAGCACTTTTTATGCAAGCCATACTCGTTATAGCCCAGCATAAACCTTGAAAAACCCCGCTGATAAAAGCCAAAATTTTTTGGTTTCCAGATAACTGACATAGAATCAAGAAATTTTTTGATATTTTTAGATTTCAAACGCGCCGGCTCAAGCAAAGTTCCCCAGACATCTACCCTGATTATCTCAAGAGCGGGTCTGTTACAGACTTCACAGCTTTTTAAATAAAGAATGAACTCTTCCTGAATATTTTCTCTGGTAGGAACGATTTTAAAGAGTTCAGCTTTTTGATTACGGCGATGACACCATATTCTTGGCATTTATCCTCCTCTTTCCTACTTATTGGCATTAATGGCTATTTTATACAGATTATAACATAAGTTTTAACAGCTTTGCAGCTGTAAATTACAGGGATCATGCAGTATAAATAAAATATAGCAATAAAAGACCTCTCGGCTTAGAATAATGTTGAAAAGATGCATTAAAACTAAGAGAGAGGTTATGAATAATTTTAACAAAATTCAACAAGCTTTTACAATAGGTC
>JAZDPZ010000015.1:0-23037 GCA_043797105.1 bacterium
GTTTTGTTAAAGAATTATTATGATTTCGTTAAGATTTGTAAAAATTTTTTGCTTATTGAGAGTATTAAGAATGAGGGTAGAGCTACATCCTAGACCAAACATCTTTTTTAAAATGTGGGGATTTATTGTTCATTACTTACAAGGATTTTAGGTAAATTTTTAAATTTTTGCATTGAACTACCATGCCTAAAAAATAGTTCTTCAGAAACTAGTTTTTCTTTATTATGAAATGATAAGCTTAATAATAAAGGGAAATAATTTAAATGTTTAAATTTGCAAGATATTTTTTCTTTGTATTTTTAATTACAACGGTAATTCCGCTTGTATTGATGTTTTTATGGACTCATCATCAAATGGAATATATGGGAAAGGAAAGGGAGCAGCATCTCCTTGAGGTAGGAGTTAAAGAGTTAAAAAATTTAACCAACCAATATTTAAAAATACAGGAAAGTGATATTTTAAAGGAGCTTCAAAATCTACCTCTTGAAAAATTGTCTTTAAAACAACTGCAAGATATTTTTAAAACAGAGAAAATCGAGCTAATAAAAAATTATCGAATTAATAAAATAACATCATATTATGAATTAATAAAAGCTAATTATTCAGGAAAGCCTAAGCTTTACAGTATTTCAATACTACCTCTTGAAAAATCAGAGATTAACGGGATTAAAATTATAAAAAAGGTTAATCTTGCTCAACTTCGACCCGCAGGACCTTTTGATATAGAAATATATCTTGGAAATCAGATAAATAAAAGTTCGTTTTTAGGGATTGTACAAGATCCTTTCTTACCGCCGCCGCCTCATTCTCATCTATATCCGCCTCCTCCGCATCCCATAAAGCCATTTAATAATAAAATTCATGAAACAGTAAAAATAACTGATAATAATGGGAAAACAATTGTTACTTTATTAATAAAAACAGGCGGTCCCCCTGGGAGACCTTTTGATCCCAAAAATCCTGTTGAAAATATCTTTGGATTAGTTATTTTGCTGGCAGGATCAACACTTAGTTTATTTGTCGGATTTTATATCAATAAAAGCTTTATAAAGCCGCTACTGATTCTTTCCAATGCTTTAAAACAAATTCAAAAAGGTGTTTTATCATTTGAATTGGATACAAATACTAAACATGAACAAATATTAAATACATTTAATAATTTTAATCAAATGGTAAAAGGCTTAAAAGAAAAAGAAGAACTTAGAAAATGTTTTATAACTAACTTAACTCATGATTTAAGAACTCCATTAATAGCTCAGGAGCGATCTCTTGGGCTTATATCAAAAGAATTTGAAAATTTGGGATTAAAAGACGCTTATGAGCTTGCTAAAGGAACAGAAAAAAATAACAAGCACTTGCTTAGAATGGTTAATCTGATTTTGGAATCATATTGTTTTGATTCTGAAAATCTGAATTTTATAATTTCAGACATAAATATTTCTGAAGTTATAGATAACTGTTTTGAAAAATTAAAATCGCTTGCGGATGAAAAAAATATTATGCTTTTAAATAATGTCCCTGGTGATTTTCCTCTAATAAAAGGTGATTTAACAAGTTTTAAAAGGATATTTTTAAATTTAATCTCCAATGCCATTGAAAATACTAACCAAAATGGCAAAATTAAAATAAATACCGAATTTTATGAGAATTTTATTAAAATATTTGTTGAAGACAATGGTTCCGGCATTGCTCAGGAAGATTTAAATTATATATTTGACCGTTACTATACAGGAAAAAGCGATGAGCGAAAAATCGGTTCCGGTTTAGGTCTTTATGTGTGTAAAAAGCTTATAGAAATGCATAACGGAAAAATTTCTGTTAAAAGCGAAATAAATAATTATACAAAATTTATAATTAATTTACCGCTTGATTTTCAAAAGTATGAGGACAAATTATGAATATAAAAATATTGCTGGCAGAAGATCATGAACTTACAAGACAAGGGATAGCTTACGGATTAAATAAATATGAAAATTTAGAAATTATAGCTGAAGCCTCAAATGGGCAGGAAGCCGTTGAACTGGTTAAAAAATATCAGCCTGATTTAATTTTAATGGATATAATAATGCCTGTTTTAAACGGAATAAATACTACAAAAAAAATTAAGACTATTAATCCTGATATAAAAATAATTATGCTTACATCTAGCAGTGAAAAAGAAAAAGTTTTATCAGCATTTAGCTCAGGGGCAAATGCTTATTGCATGAAAAATATTAAACTTGATAATCTTGTAAATATTATTAAAATGGTTATGGATGGCGGAATATGGATTGACCCTGGCATAGCCGGCTATATTATAGAAATTTTACAGTCAAAACAAAGTCTGATTGAACCTAAAAAAGGAAATTCCGCTGATTTTAATCTTTCTAACAGAGAAAAAGAAATTTTAAAATTAATAGCGGATGGTTTAAGTAATAAAGACATTTCAGAAAGGCTTGTACTCTCTTTATATACTGTAAAAAATCACGTAAGCAGCATAATTCAAAAGCTTGCGGTTGATGATCGAACTCAAGCCGCTATTATTGCTTTAAAAGAAAATCTCATCTAGTTAATATTCTTTATAATAAAACAATTTAGACTATTTATATAGTGCTATAGAATCATTTTTTCAAGGTTTAAATGATTCTGTAGCGCTAACAATTTTAATATTAAAATATATTTTTTATATATATAACAATGTATTTAGGGTGTTAAAAAATTATTAAAATCATCTAAATTATCCAAGCTGGATTTTGTTTGGTCATATTCCAGAATTTACATAATATTACAAAAAGTTACTTACTAAAGAAAGGGGTTTTACAATGATACAGACTATTATTTTTTCAAGCAAAAATCTTTCACAAGGCGTAAAAGCCGGACCACCGCCTCCTGAAGAATTTAAACAAAAATTAGAAGCATTGGGAATACCTTCTGATGTTATTCAACAGGGACCACAGGCAGTTAAACAGTATGCTGATAAGAATGGAATTTCACTTCCACCGCCTCCTTCTCGTCCAAATGGAGCAAATGGCGAGCCTCCTGAGGAATTTAAACAAAAATTAGAAGCATTGGGAATACCTGCTGAAACTATTGCTCAAGGTCGAGATGCGGTTATGCAGTATGCTCAAGAAAATGGAATTGAAATACCTAAACCACCCTTAAACCAAAATATAGATATTACAGCATAACTGGCAATAATACCAAGTTGCAATACATAATATAACTTGTCATTCAAAGGGCGAAGCAGGCGGCGCTGTCCGCATTTCGTAGCGTAGCCCGAAAAATCCCATGAACGTTAGATTCTTAGATTGAAACTTGGTATAAAAAATAAAGCTAATTAAAACGAGGCTAAAGAATAAATATTTTTAAAAATAGTTCTTTAGCCTCATAATTTTATTCATTAAAATAATATATACTAAAGATATATTATTTTAAATTAAGGAGTCGTTAACATGGTGTTTGGAGTAAGAGCTATTAGCAATATAGCATCATCATTTTTAACATCTTCGGTTCAGCCTATTTCCTCTGAAACAAAAGCTAAACTGGAAAAACTTGGAATTGATACATCAAATATAAGGACAGAAGCGCAAGGGCAAGAAGCTTTAAAATCTGCAAATATTGATAATGAAAATAAAGCTTCCACCTTAATGAAGGATAAACATCCACCACAAGGACAACCTCCTGCTTGGATAAGTTTAATGCAACAAAATGGAATGTCGCCCACAGGTTCAATTGATGGAGATAAAGCCGTAGTATCAGCTACACTTGCAAGTATGGATCCGGATAAAGCAATTTCATTAGCTTTACAATTTCAAGCGGCTGGACTTTCTGTAGATGCTCCGAATCAACAGCAAACAGATACTTTTGTCGGACAAAATCAACTTGCTGAAATGAATAAACATTTTTTACTTAAAAAATGTTTATTACCTACTTAATATTATTAAAAATATATTGATTTTTCATTAAAAATAATTTAAGAGTATAAATTTCACTTATGTTAGAAATTAATAAATAATATTTATTATTAGGAACATTAGATTTATAAACAAGGATTAAACTTTTAAATAACAGTTAGGATAAATTTAATATGTAATTTTTCTTAATAAAAGATAAACTAAAAATCATAAAAATTTGAAAGTTTAAAGAAATTAATGTTATGGTAAAAATAAATATAAAAAATAATTAAACAAATTTTTAATATTTATAGATACTAAGAGTAAATAAAAAATTTTTGAAAGGAGGAATTTGAGATAAAACATATTGATTTTAACTTTTTTTATTTCTTTGGACAAAAAATAAGCTTTATATTTTAAATAAAAAGAAGAAGATCATGGTTAGTAAAATAAAAAAATTCAGAATAATTTTGAATTACTTAGGCTTGTTATTTAGGTAAGTTAGGATAATTAAATTAAATATGAAAAGAGGACATATGACAGTTCATGCAATTCAAACAGCGCAAGATAATACTGGTTTAGATCCTGGGAAACCAATGTTTCCAATTAGTGTGGTAGCAGACATTCTTAAAGTTCATCAGAGAACATTAAGAATTTATGATGATGAAAATATTCTTGTTCCGTCAAGATCACCGAAAAACCGTAGGCTTTATTCTTTTAATGATATTGAAAGAGGTAAATTCATACAATATTTAACCAGAGAACTCGGCATAAATCTTGCTGGAATTAAAATAATCTCTCATCTTTTACTTCAGCAAAACATTGATCCTAGCAAATACTTGGATCATATAAGCGAAGTAGCCAAAGAACTTGATATTTCTCCTGAGATTCAACAAGAAAACAGAATTAAGCTTTCAAGAAGAGGCAGAAAATCAAACAAACCTCAACCCCTAGAGCTATAAATATATTTAGTAGAATAAAAGGCTGTTTTAAGATTATTTTTTAGACAGCCTTTTATTCTTAATCTTTATTTTTAGTATTAGCTATAATAGACTATTGTTTTTTTTTAAAATCAATTATACTTTCTGATGTTATTTTTAAAAAATTAGTTAAAATAATTTATATAACTTAATTTTCAAATTATTAAGCGGGTAACAATAAATTTTATACACCCATCCATTTTTTTAAAGGTGGAAAATTAATTGTTTATTACTTAAAAGGAGGAATAGTATGGAAGCCATACGTAAACATCAGGGAGCATATCTTATTGAAGGAATTTTGTTTTTAATTATTGGCACATTAGCAATTGTATTGCCTTTGTTAAATTCATCTATGACAGTGGTTATTGTAGGTTTTTTACTGGCTGCGGGAGGGGTTTATAGATTTATAAGGAATTTAGTCGGAATACATGACATCGGATATGAACCTTTACCAATGATAACAAGTATAGTCGCAGCTTTAGTCGGAGGATATTTTTTGTTTAATCCGGCTGTTTCCCTAATAACAATATCACTTCCATTATTTATTTTATTCATACTTGAAGGTTTTAATTCTATCTTTCAATCCAGAGCTATGCGTCCGACAGCAAAATATTGGAACATAGTGTTATTTAGCGGAGCTATATCATTAATAGTCGCAGCATTAAGCGGTTTACCACTTGTTGCATTGTGGACACTCGGTTTACTTGTAGGAATCAGCATGTTGATACATGGTTTCAGTCTTGCGCTTACAACTGCTGAAAAAGCCCAATCCGCATAAAAAATAATAATATAACATATAAAAAAATAGGGGACTAATTAAAAAATAGTTCCCTATTTGCATTAAATTTTTTAATATTTGCCCTGGGCCAGACTTGAACTGGCACGAGGTTTGAGCCTCACCGGATTTTAAGTCCGACGCGTCTACCGGTTCCGCCACCAGGGCATCTTTTTTTCTTTAAAAAAAATATTATAACAAAATTTTTTCTTAGTCCATAAAAAATTATTTTCAAGCTATTAGCTTATTTTGACATTTTAACTGATAAAATCAGGAAAATAACCTTTTCCTTACAAAAATTTGATGTATTACAGCCCGCTCAATGTCATATCACTAATGCTTAATGCGCTGTCTCCTGAGCTTAGTCCGCTGTCGCCAGAACCTAATGTGCTTGTGCCAACACTTAATGTGCTGGCGCTTATACTCAACGTACTATTGCTAATACTTAATGACATATTACTTGTTTGTGTAGTATTCATTTTTATTATTGCTATATCCTTAAGTCCATAGGTATTACTCAATTGCCTTCCTGATACATACATATTTCCATTGCTGTCTACTGCTATTCCAATACCATTATCATCACTAGCCCCACCGATTTTCTTCTGCCATTGCATGGTTCCTGAGCTGTCTAATTTTATTACCGCTATATCATTACCACCATAAGTATCACTGGCTTGATATCCTGTTAAATATACATTTCCACTATTGTCTACTGCTATTGCATAGCTTATATCACCGTTAGCTCCACCGATTTTCTTCTGCCATTGTATGGTTCCTGAGCTATTCAATTTTATTGCAAAAATATCATTACCACCATAAGTATCACTGGCTTGATATCCTGTTAAATATACATTTTCACTACTGTCTACTGCTATTCCAAGTCCTATATCGATACTAGTCCCACCGATTTTCTTCTGCCATTGTATGGTTCCTGAGCTGTCTAATTTTATTAGAAAAATATCATAATTACCATAAACATTACTAAATTGATATCCTGTTGCATAGACATTTCCACTGTTGTCTACTGCTATTTCATAGCTTATATCACTGTTAGCCCCCCCGATTTTCTTCTGCCATTGTATGGTTCCTGAGCTGTCTAATTTTATTACCGCTATATCCTCAGTACCATAACTATCACTGGATTGATATCCTGTTAAATATACATTTCCACTGTTGTCTATTGTTATGCCATTGCCCCTATCATCACTAGCCCCCCCGATTTTCTTCTGCCATTGCATGGTTCCTGAGCTGTTCAGTTTTATTACTGCTATATCAAAATTACCATAAGCATCACTATATTGACATCCTGTTATATATATATTTCCACTGCTGTCTACTGCTATATCATTGCCCCTATCATCACTAGCCCCCCCGATTTTCTTCTGCCATTGCATGGTTCCTGAGCTGTCTAATTTTATTACCGCTATATCATTACCACCATAAGTAGCACTGGCTTGATATCCTGTTAAATACACATTTCCACTGCTGTCTATTGCTATTCCATAGCCCCAATCATCATTAACCCCACCTATTTTTTTAGCCCAATTACTAGGGCAACTTGTTAACCCCTTAACGCTACATGCCGTATTGAAATCAGGATTACAACAATCAGCATTAACTTCATCTACTATATTTGCAATAGTGTTATTATAGTGAACTTGAGCTAATGTTTGTATAAGCTGTCTGCCGGGATTAGTATCCGTTGTAGCCATTAAAAGATAACGACGTATATCATAATCAGATGATGCTACATCACAAATAGCGCTGTCTTTGCATCTATCTACAAAATATGCGCAGGCGATATTTTTTCCTGCATCACAGTTATCACCTATTAGTTTGCAGGCAGTGCTTGGATTTGCTGATGAACAGGCATTATGCGTTTCATTTACTATGCTGCTTAATTCTGACAAATAATATTGACTAGTTTTATTTAACATTTTTAATCTTCCGGAATTTGAACTATCTGCAAGTAATGTTAAATAATAACGTATATCATAATCAGAAGCTGCAATATCACAGTCAGAAGAATTTCTAATGCATTTCATTAAAAAATAATCGCAGGCAGTATCTCCTCCGGCATCACACACAGCTCTTAAAACCTTTTTAGCAGCTGTCTGCTGATCCGTAGTTCCTGTACTTGCATAAGAAATTATATTATTGCAGGTATTTTCCTGTCCTGATTTGCAAGTGTTTATTACAGCTTTGCAAGATTCGGAAGTATCGGCAGGATTGTCGGGAGTTTCAACGCTTGCAGCATTTTCGGTTACTATACAGGTTTGAACTCTTGAATCCACTCCTGTAGCTTCTTTTTTCTTCATTGTCATAACAGG
This sequence comes from bacterium, assembly GCA_043797105.1. Lineage (GTDB taxonomy): Bacteria > Cyanobacteriota > Vampirovibrionia > Gastranaerophilales > CAZEDP01 > JAZDPZ01. The sequence goes on from JAZDPZ010000015.1 coordinate 7,961, forward strand.
CATGGAAGCTACTACTCTACCACGCTAAATACAAAACTCCCTTTTTTAATTTTTTATAAATAAATAAAAATATCAAAAATCAGCATAACATATATTTATGTTATTCCCATTTTACTATTTTTAATATCGTTGTAAATAAAAAATATTTACAATTGCTTAATAATTTATTAGAAATTTTAAAAAATTAAAAGATTTTAATATGCAAAATTATTATATAAACAGGTAGAATATTGCTAAGAATACAATAAGTTTTTTAAATATCAGGAAAGGCTGGGTGAGCAGATTTATGACTTTTAAGACAAAATCAAAATTTTATAAAGGAACTCATGTGATTAAATATGAAAATTTATTTTTAAATACTGAAAAAAATGGAAACATGCCTCCGGAAATTAGTAAATATAGCAAAGAATCAAGAATGTTAGGTTTATTTACCTGTGATATGCAATTCATTAATGAATTTAATCTGGAAGTTGCTGATTTTAAAAATCATAATTTTTCTCAAAAACTTATTTCTTTTGAAAATCATAATTATATGGCAGATTATGAAATTTTTTACGGAGATTCTGTAATTATAAAAAGAAAAAGACTAATAAACGGGGCTTTTTTTGAAAAACTGGAACTGTCAAATTCAGGAACCAGACCTGTCACAGTTAAAATTTTTGTATCAAGTATAATTAAAGATATATTTGAGGTAAGAGGCAAAATTATTACAAATCATAAGCCTGCAAATATTAAAGTCAGTCCTGAAAAATCTATAATAATTAATAGTATTTTGGAATCAGATAATATTTATGGTGTTGAAATAACAGCAAATGAAAATAATGCGGGATTTCTGCCAATAAGTATAAACGGGGATTTAAATAAAATAATTTATCAAATTGATTTATTACCTGGTTTTAGTAGAAATATTGAGCTGAAAATACAGCCTTTATTAAATAATAAGCCTTATATTAACGGAAAGAATATTTTGGAATCCCCAAATTCTTATGAAGAAGCGCTAAATCTGATTATAAATACAAAAAAAACAGAATTTGCAAAAATTCAATTAAATGGAGATATTCCAAATATTCAAAAAACAATGGATATATGTATAGAAGATCTGAGAATGCTGGTTAACTATATAAATATTAATGATAAGCTTTATAGCTATATTGGAGCAGGATTGCCAGGATATTCAGCTCTTTTTGGAAGAGACAGCATAATAACAGCGCTTGAAATACTTGCTTTAAATCATAATATTGCTCGTGATACTTTAGAGCTGCTTGCGTTTTTTCAGGGAAAAAGTTTTGAAAGCAGATATAAAACAGAACTGAATAATATTAAATCTTCTAATTGGTCTGAATTTGTAAGAAATATAACAATAAAAAGTTTAAAAGAATCTTATATTCAAAGAGAAGAATCTCCCGGCAAAATTTTACATGAATTAAGAATTGGAGAGTTAGTTAATATTGGTATAATTCCGCATAATCCCTATTATGGAACTGTTGATGCAACGCCATTATGGCTTATTTTATATTGTGAATACTATAAATGGCAACAGGATAAAGATTTTTTAAAGAAACTTCTCCCAAATGCCGAAGCTGCTCTCGGCTGGATAGAAGCAAATATAATTAATGGTTATTTAAGATTTAAAACGAATTTTAACTCAAGAGTGAAAATTCGGAATCAAGGCTGGAAAGATGCAGGAGACAGTATAAAACATATAATTAATATTAAAGGAAAACTTTGTAATCCTGAATATCCGATAGCTTTATCCGAAGTTCAGGGATATATTTACAAAGCTTTTTGTTTGATGAGTGAAATTTACAAAGAACTTGGCGAAAATAATAAAGCAGATTTTTTTATTGAAAAATCAATTGACTTAAAATATAGATTTAATAAGGATTTTTGGCTGGAAGAAGAACAGTTTTTTGCTATGGCGCTTGATAAAAATAATAAATTGATTCCCAGCATTACTTCAAATATTGGACATTGTCTGGCTATGGGAATTATAAACCAGGATAAAGCCGAATTTGTGGAAAGAAAAATAATTTCAGAAGAGCTTTATACTGGCTGGGGAATAAGAACTCTTAGTAATAAATGTCCGGCTTATGATCCCGTCAGTTATCATAATGGCTCAGTTTGGGTACATGATACAGGATTTGCCGCGCTTGGGATGTCAAAAAAATCTATGGCTGAAATTATAAAAGGACTTTTTGAAGCTGCAAATATGTTTGAAAACAATAGACTCCCTGAGTTATTCGGAGGTTTTCAAAGAAAGCCGGATGATAGTTTTATTCAGGAATATCCTGAAGCCTGCGCTCCGCAGGCTTGGGCAAGCGGAAGCCTGATCTGGCTTTTAACTAAATTAATCGGCTTAAAAACTAAAAATAAAAAATTAGTTTTAGATGATCCATATATACCTGATTGGTTAAAAAATATTTCTATAGGAGAAGAAATTAAACTAAGCAATAAAATCAAAAATATAAGACTTGTGTAGGGCAAGCAATGCCGCATCATTTTTTTAAACAGATGGAAATTAATTATTTATTACTTATGATATAAATTAAGTTTAAAAAAAATTAATTTATAAGGTAATTTAAGAATTATGCAAAAAACTCCTAGAGGAATGCGTCTTCATATTGGGATTTTCGGAAAAAGAAACGTAGGAAAATCTTATGTATTAAACTCTTTTACAAATCAAAATATATCTATTGTGTCTGAAATAGCAGGAACAACAACCGATCCTGTTGAAAAAGCTATGGAACTGCTGCCTTTTGGTCCTGTTTTGTTTGTGGATACTGCCGGCATTGATGATGAAGGCATTCTTGGAGAAATGAGGATCCATAAAACAAAAAAAATATTTGACAGGACTGATCTTGCTGTTATTGTTACAGATCATTCAGGATGGGGGAAATTTGAAGAAGAACTTTATAAAGAATTTACAAAAAGAAAAATTTCTATAATTGCTGTTTTTAATAAAGCTGATCTTGGACAATTTGATCCGGATAAAATTCAAAAAGTTAAAGAACTTGGATTAGAGCCTGTAATTGTTTCTGCAAAACGTGGAGACGGAATTAATGATCTAAAGCAAAAAATTATAAAATTAGCGCCTGAAGAGTTTTTAAATACCTCTTGTATAATAGCCGATCTTGTTCCACAGGGTGAGTTAGTTATTCTTGTTGTGCCGATTGACCTTGAAGCCCCAAAAGGCAGGATAATTCTTCCTCAGGTGCATACAATCAGAGATTTGCTTGATAATAACTCGATGATGATGGTAGTAAAAGAGAGCGAACTGGAAAGCTCTTTAAATAGATTAAATAAACCTCCGTATCTTGTGGTTACAGATTCTCAGGCTTTTGAAAAAGTTTCTGAAATTGTTCCTAAAGATGTAAAAATAACTTCGTTTTCTATACTTTTTGCGCGATTTAAGGGTGATTTAAATGAATTTGTAAAAGGAACAGAGGCAATAAAAACTCTAAAACCGCATGACAAAATACTTATTTGTGAATCCTGCACCCATCATCCAATAGGAGATGATATAGGCAGAGTAAAAATTCCTGTATGGCTGAGTCAATATATTGGAGGAGAACTTGAATTTGAATATTATACAGGACATGATTTTCCTGAAAATCTTTCTGATTATAAGCTAATAATACATTGCGGAGCATGTATGACTAACAGGAGAGAAGTTTTATCCAGAATAATGAAAGCCTGTCAGGCAAATGTTCCTATAACTAATTATGGTTTGGCAATAGCTTACTCTCTCGGAATTTTTGAAAGAGCCTTAGCCCCATTTTCCTTACAGGTCAAACAAGAGATAACTTTTTCTTGTAATGACGCATGATTCGTTATAAACTTTTTTAGTAACATTATTTAATAATAAATTTTAGGAGATTATGTCATGACAGTTTGTGCAACAAGAGAACTAGTACCTACAAATGAATTATTTAAAAAAGCTTTAAAAGAGAAGTATGCTGTTGGCGCTTATAATGTCAACAATATGGAAATTCTTCAGGCAATAGTTGAGGCTGCTGATGAATTAAAAGCGCCGTTAATTTTACAGGTTTCAGCAGGGGCAAGAAAATATGCCAATCAGACTTATTTAATCAAATTGGTAGAAGCTGCCCTTAACTCATCTACTATTCCAATTGCTTTGCATTTAGACCATGGTGAAGACTTTGAAATTTGTAAAGCCTGTATTGACGGTGGATTTTCTTCAGTTATGATTGACGGATCCAAGCATTCTTTGGAAGAAAATATTGCTTTAACTAAAAAAGTTGTTGATTATGCTCATCCAAAAGGTATATCCGTTGAAGCCGAGCTTGGAAAATTAGCCGGTGTTGAAGATAATATTTCTGTTTCTGAAAAAGATGCTGTTTATACAAATCCTAAAGAAGCTAAAGAATTTATTGAAAGAACGGGTTGTGATTCTTTGGCTGTTGCTATAGGCACAAGTCATGGCGCTTACAAATTTAAAGGCGAAGCCAAACTTGATTTTGAAAGATTAGCCGCAATCAAGGAAGCTGTAGGAGAAAATTTCCCGTTAGTTCTTCATGGGTCTTCCAGTGTTCCTGAGTATTTGGTAAAAATTTGCAATGATTACGGCGCAAAAATTCCCGGAGCAAAAGGTGTTCCTGAAGAAATGTTCTCAAAAGCAACCCAACTGGGTATTGCTAAAATTAATATTGATACAGATTTGCGTTTAGCATTTACCGGCGGTATCAGAAAGCATTTTGCGGAAAAACCATCAGATTTTGACCCGAGACAATATCTAAGTCCAGCCAGAGCAGCAATTAAAGAACTCGTAAAACATAAAATAAAAGTTCTTAGAACTGACGGAAGAGCATAGAATTTTAAAAAATAAAAAGAGATGGGTTAAATATCCATCTCTCTTTATTTACTGTCATTGCGAGCCTCGTTAGGGGCGAAGCAATCTCATAAACGTTCTTGCGATTCCTCGCTACGCTCGGGATGACAAGTTTTATTTTTATAGTAAATTTTGATATAAAATCATGTATTATGTATAAAGAATGGAAAGATTTTTTTGAGCCTGCTCAAGAAAATATATCAAATAATATTAATTCAAAAAAATCAAGTGTTTTGATTCTTTTTGTTATAGTCGGATTTATAATTTCTTTAGGTTTAATTAACAAAATAGAAGACAGATCTATTGGTTATTTTCTTTTTAATCCTTCTTTTTCTAAAATTCAAAAACTAAAAGCAAATATTGAATCAATTGAAATGAAAAATACTGTTTTAGAATCAGAAATACTTATTTTAAACCATTTTTTAACTCAAATGCTTGAAGATAAAAAAAAAACAGGAAATTTTAAAATTATCAAAATTAACAGGAACTCATAAAAAAATCGGACAGGGAATAATTTTAAAATTATTTGACAGTAATAAATCTTTAAAATTGAATGAAAATCCAAACTTGGGTATAATTCATGATATAGACCTTCTGGAATTAATAAATGATTTGTGGAAAGCTAAAGCAGAAGCAATTTCTCTAAACAATCAAAGAATAATTTTTTCAACGGAAATTGAATGTGTCGGACCAACAATATTAATTAATAAAACAAGGATTTCTTCTCCTTTTGTAATAAAAGCTGTTGGTGATCCTAAAAAATTAATAAAATTTGTAAAAAATGGTTATGTTCAGACTTTAGAATTATATGGAATAAAATATTTTTTGGAGCAATATGAATATATGGAAATTCCGGCTAATACAGCTATAACATTGACAGGAGATTTTTAAATTATGTGGATACCGTTGATAGGGCTTATTATAGGTTTAATTGTAGGGATATTATTTCCTTTTAGCATTCCTTTAATTAAGACTAAATATCTGGCTATCAGCACTTTGTCCGCTATAGATTCTGTTTTTATAGGATTTAGGACTAGATTAAATAATAACTTTAATGTTAAACTTTTTGTAACAGAATTTATATTAAATACTATTTTAGCTATTGGATTAGTTTATCTTGGCGATATAATGAATACAGATTTATTTGTTACTATAACTATTGTTTTTAGCGCAAAGATTTTTTACAATATCTCAAATTTGAATCATCAATTGTTTTTTAAGAATAAAAGTATAGTGTTAGTTAAAGATAAAAAATGAGGTCGAAAATAAGTGAATAATAGCTTCGGACCAAACTTAGACGAAAAGTTAATTAGAAATAACTCTCGTGAGTTTATCAATCAAGCAAACATTAAAGTAGCAGGAGTAGGCGGCGGCGGTGGAAATGCCATTAACAGAATGATTGCTGCCGGTCTTACAGGTGTGGATTTTTGGTCGTTAAATACTGATGTTCAGGTACTTCAAATGTCCAGCGCTCCAAACAGAATCCAGCTTGGCACTAAATTGACAAATGGATTAGGAGCCGGCGGTGATCCTAATAAAGGTGAAAAAGCTGCTGAAGAAAGCAGAGATGATATCATGATAGCTCTCGATGGGGCAGAAATGGTATTTATTACAGCAGGAATGGGTGGCGGTACCGGTACAGGCGCAGCTCCTGTTGTTGCTCAAATTGCTAAGGAGCTTGGGGCTCTTACGGTTGCGGTTGTAACTAAGCCTTTCAGTTTTGAGGGTAAACGCAGAATGAATCAGGCTATCCAGGGTCTTGATAAATTAAGAGAAAATGTTGACACTCTCATAGTTATACCAAATGATAAATTAATAGAGGTAGTAGAACGCAGAACTACAATAAGAGAAGCTTTTTATGTAGTTGATGAAGTTTTATTGCGTGGTGTTCAAGGTATTTCTGATATTATTACAGTGCCAGGACTTATTAATGTTGACTTTGCTGATGTCAAAGCAGTTATGTCAATGTCAGGTTCTGCCCTTATGGGTATAGGACGCGGCAGTGGCGAAGGCAGAGCTTTAGAAGCTGCAAAAATTGCCATAAATTCACCTCTTCTCGAAACTTCAATCAATGGTGCTAATGGCGTTATATTTAATGTTACAGGCGGGCCCGACATGACCCTTCATGAGGTTTATGAAGCTGCCGAAGTTATTCATAATGCTATTTCAGACGATGCGGTTGTTATTTTTGGAGCTGTGATTGATGATAGAATCCAGGGTGAAATTCAAATCACGGTAATTGCGACAGGATTTGATCTAAAACCTCAAGGTATTGACAAAAAAGAAGAAATTGGAGCTGGATTGTCTTTATTTTCTTCATCCTTGCAGAATAAAAAGAAAACAACACCTCAAGAGGCTGCAAATACTATGTTAGATATTCCTGAATTTTTAAGAAAACCATACTAAAAATTCTTTTATATAGATTAAAAGTTAATATAAAATGCAAGGATTTTGGGATAATTATTTTAGAAACCTTGCATTTTAATTGAACCGGAACATTTCTTGACTACTATCTATAATAAGTGTTACATTAAACTTAAAGTTTTATGGGCGAGTGGCGAAATGGCAGACGCGCTAGTCTTAGGAACTAGTAGGTAACCCCTGTGGGAGTTCGAGTCTCCCCTCGCCCAAATAAAATTTAACAAAAATTTTTAGCAAATAGCCGGAGAAGTGCCAAATTATGAATAAAATAGAAATCTTTGATTCTACGCTTAGGGATGGCGCGCAGGGAGAAGGTATATCCTTTTCAGTAGAAGACAAATTAAAAATAGTAAAATCTCTTGATGATCTAGGAATTAGCTATATTGAAGCCGGAAATCCAGGTTCAAATCCAAAAGACCTGGAATTTTTTGAGCAGGTAAAGAAAATTAATCTTGTAAATGCCAGACTTACAGCTTTTGGCAGCACAAGAAGAAGAGATATTGCAACAGAAGAAGACAAAAATGTTCAGTCGCTTCTTATCGCCGATACCCCGGCAGTAGCAATTTTTGGAAAATGTTGGGATTTTCATGTAACAGACGTTATAAAAACTACACTCGAAGAAAATCTCAGAATGATTAAAGACACTATTGCTTTTTTCAAAAAAAGAGGCAAAGAAGTTATTTTTGATGCAGAACATTTTTTTGACGGGTATAAAGCAAATCCTGAATATGCTTTTAAAGCATTGGAAGCAGCAGTTGCAGGAGGCGCTGATTGTTTAGCTCTTTGTGAAACAAACGGCGGGGCTTTACCAAACGAAGTTTACAAAATTACTAAAAAAGTTATTGAAAATTTTTCTGTCAAAATAGGGATTCACTGCCATAATGATGGTGGATTAGCGGTTGCAAACTCTATTATGGCTGTGGAAGCAGGAGCAACTCAGGTGCAGGGAACTTATTTAGGTTTTGGAGAGCGTACCGGCAATGCTAATCTTGCAATAATTATTCCGAATTTACAGCTAAAAAAAAGTCTTTCCTGTATTCCCGAAGAAAAAATGGCTGAACTTACTTCAACTGCAAAATATATAGCTGAAGTTTCAAACATAATTATAGAAAATAAAGAGCCTTATATAGGAAAAAGCTCTTTTGCTCATAAAGGCGGGATGCATATTGATGCAGTAAGCAAAGCGCCTCAATCTTTTGAGCATATTAATCCTGAAATCGTCGGAAATGAAAGAAGATTTTTAATGTCTGAAGTTTCGGGAAGAAGCACTATTTTAAAGCATATTCAGGAAGTTGACCCCACTATTTCAAAAGATTCGCCTGAAGCGCAGGAAATTATTGATATGCTTAAACAACTTGAATATGACGGGTATCAATTTGAAGGAGCAGAAAGTTCTTTTGAGCTTTTGATTCATAAAAAATTGGGAATTTATAAGCCGTTTTTTGAACTGGATCACTATAAAATCATTGAAGAAAGCTGTTCAGAAGATAAAGAATTAAATTCTTCGGTAATTATTAAAATTATTGTTGATAAAAGAGAAGAAATAACTGCCGCTGAAGGCAACGGTCCTGTTAATGCTTTGGATAAAGCTCTTCGTAAGGCTTTGGAAGTATTTTATCCTGATTTGAAAAAAGTTCATTTGACTGATTATAAAGTCAGGGTGCTTGATTCTCAGGCTGATACAGCTTCAAAAGTCAGGGTTTTAATAGAATCTTCTGACGGTTATAATAATTGGACTACTATAGGTGTATCAACAGACCTTATCAAAGCAAGTTGGATTGCATTGGTAGATTCTTTAGAATATAAATTGTTAAAAGACTTGAAACAAGCTGGACAAGTTTGTGTTAAAATAGGAGAAAAATAAATATGGGAATGACAATGACCCAAAAAATACTTGCAGATCATGCCGGACTTGAAAATATAAAGGCAGGACAGCTTATTAAAGTCAATGTTGATCTGGTTTTGGGTAATGATATTACAAGTCCTGTGGCTATTAAAGAATTTAATAAAATAGGCGTGGATAAAGTCTTTGATAAAAGCAAAATAGCCATAGTGCCGGATCATTTTACCCCAAATAAAGACATAAAAGCAGCAGAGCAGTGTAAATATATCCGTGAATTTGCTCATGAAAAAGAAATAGTAAATTATTTTGAAATAGGTGAAATGGGCATTGAACATGTTCTTATCCCTGAAAAAGGCTTGGTAGTTCCCGGAGATGTAGTCATAGGAGCAGATTCTCATACCTGTACTTATGGAGCGCTGGGAGCATTTTCAACAGGCATTGGAAGCACTGATATGGCTGTAGGCATGGCAACAGGCATGGCATGGTTTAAAACACCTTCTGCATTAAAATTTATATTAACCGGAAAACCTTCAAAATGGGTTAGCGGAAAAGATGTTATACTCCATATTATTGGAAAAATAGGCGTAGATGGCGCTTTGTACAAATCAATGGAATTTGTGGGCAGCGGACTTAAAAATCTTTCTATGGATGACAGGTTTTCAATGGCAAATATGGCAATTGAAGCAGGCGGAAAAAACGGAATTTTTTTAGTGGATGATATTACTTTGGAATTTGTTAAAGCGCATTCCAATAAAGAATATAAAATATATGAACCTGATGAAGATGCTGAATATGAAGCAGTATATGAAATTGATCTTGGTTCAATACGTCCGACAGTTGCGTTTCCGCATCTTCCCGATAATACACGGACTATTGACGAGATTGGAGAAGTAAAAATAGATCAGGTTGTCATTGGTTCCTGCACAAATGGTCGTATTGAAGACTTAAGAATAGCAGCAGGCATATTAAAAGGCAAAAAAACAGCTAAAGGAGTCCGTGTAATTGTTTTTCCCGCAACGCAAAAGATTTATCTGCAAGCGCTGAGAGAAGGCTTAATAGAAACTTTTATTGAAGCAGGAGCTGTGGTTAGCACTCCAACCTGCGGTCCATGTCTTGGCGGGCATATGGGAATCCTTGCAAAAGGAGAAAGAGCTTTAGCTACAACCAATCGTAATTTTGTCGGAAGAATGGGACATCCTGAATCCGAAGTTTATTTATCAAGCCCTGCTGTTGCGGCAGCTTCAGCATTAACAGGCAAAATTACCAATCCTGGTGGCTAAGCCACATTCATAGGCTTCCAATCATTCCACTTTGGGAACGATTGATGACGATAAGGAGAAAATCACTGATGAAAGCAAAAGGAATAGTTTTCAAATATGGAAATAACGTTGATACAGATGTAATTATTCCTGCAAGATACTTAAATACCTCTGATCCGCAGGAATTGGCAAAGCACTGTATGGAAGATATTGATGCAACATTTACAGAAAAGGTAAAAAACGGAGATATTATTGTAGCGGACAAAAATTTTGGATGCGGTTCTTCAAGAGAACATGCCCCGATTGCAATAAAAGCTTCGGGTATATCCTGTGTAATTGCAAGCACATTTGCAAGAATTTTTTACAGAAATGCTGTTAATATTGGTCTGCCAATTTTAGAGTGCGAAGAAGCAGTTAAAAATATAGATAATAATGACCAGCTCGAAATTGATTTTAGTACAGGCGTTATTTATAATCTGACTAAAAATCAATCGTATTTTTCCGAGCCTTTTCCAGAATTTATACAGGAAATTATCGCTTCTAACGGCTTAATTAAATATACCAGTAGTATAATTTAAGGTGTCATTCTGAGGAGCCTGAAGGGCGACGTAAGAATCTATCTAATTTGGCTTGTATAAATAATCGAAAGATGGAAAGATCCTCACACTCGCTTCGCTCGCTGAGGATGACAAAAGTATAAGGAAAGTATGTATAAATGAATTTTTGGCTAGAAGTGTTAAAATTATTAATACCTGCCTTAGTGTCAATAGCAGTCATATATGTAGCTAGATGGCTGGAAAGAAAAAAGGAAATAGAGCAAGAACTAAGACAAAAGAAAAAAGAAGCATATAATTCTATCATAGTTACTATATATAAGTCTATCCATCCCGATCTTGAATCTCCTACTATAGAGAACCTTGCGTGCCTCAATAAGGATTTAATTATTTGGAGTTCTGAGGAAGTTATAAAAAAATACTTAAAGTTTAGAGAAAATCGGGATGAAAAAGATTTCGGAGATTTATTATTTGAAATAAGAAAAGATACAGGGCATGAAGATAAAAAGCTCAAACCCAAGAATTTATTGGAAATAATTATGATGCCTAACGAAGACAAATCTTCTTGAATTTTATGATGCAAACAAAAAACAAAAATAATCATATTTATCTTCTAAAGAGAATGTATCCTTATATAAAACCTTATATAGGCAGGTTTATTATTGCTGTGCTGGTAACAATTCCTATAGGTTCTCTTGATGCTGCCATTGCTTTTTCTCTAAGACCTTATATGAACGAGGTAATGATAAATCAAAGCCTGAAAAACGTTTCATTTATACCTATTTTAATAATAAGTTTTACTATGGTTCAGGGTATATTAAACTATTTTTCGACTTATTTAAACGGCTGGCTTGGTCAAAAAATTACTAATAATATAAAACAAGACCTTTATAATAAACTTTTGAACTTTGAATCCGCCTATTTTGACAAAAGTTCATCAGGAGCAATGATTGCAAAATTCAGCTCTGATCCCGAAAATGCTTCAGCAGGTTTTTTAAATAACATAAAAATATTTTTCACAAGATTTTTTGCCTCAATTTCACTTATTATTGTATTAATATATAATTCCTGGCAATTAGCAATTATAGCAATAACAGTACTTTTACTGACTTTGTTACCTCTATCGGAAAGCAGAAAAAGAATTAAAAAAACCTCAGAAAGCATACTTTCAACAGGCGGCATATTATTAACACACTATAATGAAACATTTGCAGGCAATAAATTAATAGCTTCGTATAATTTGTCAAATCATTTAGCAGAAAAATTCAAGTTTTCTTTAAAAGAATATTTTAATTTAAATATGAAAATAACCAGGTTAAACAGCTGGTTAACCCCTTCAATGCATATAATCGCTTCTATTGGAATAGCTGCGGTTATAGGATATGGAAGTCAATTAATTTTAACAAAACAAATAACCGGAGGAGCTTTTGTTTCCTTTGTTGTGGCTCTTATAATGCTGTATAATCCTGTTAAAGGCATGGGAAGCATAGCGCTTGCAACGCAGATGTCTTTTCTTGCTATGGGTAGAATATTTGATCTGCTTGATTATACTCCTAAAATTCAAAATAAAGAAAATCCTGTTTTAATTAAATCTGTAGAAAACAGTATAAATTTTGAGAATGTTTGGTTTGAATATGATAAAGATTGTCCTGTTTTACGCAATATTAATCTGGAAATAAAAACAGGAGAGACAATTGCTTTGGTTGGCAATTCAGGAGGAGGCAAATCAAGCATGGTTAGCCTGATACCAAGATTTTATGATGTTACGGAAGGCAGAATAACTTTAGACGGGATAAATATTAAGGATATTGAACTTAATTCTCTCAGAGAAAAGATAGCTGTTGTTTTACAGGATAATTTTTTATTTGAAGGCACAATAAGAGAAAATATTTTACTGGGAAAACTTGACGCAGCTGATGAAGAACTGGAAAAAGCAGTAAAAGACGCTTATTTGGATGATTTTGTGTCTGATTTAAGTCAGGGTCTTGATACCAAAATCGGAGAAAGAGGGGTTTTATTATCCGGCGGACAAAAACAAAGAATTGCCATAGCAAGAGCTTTGCTTAAAAATGCCCCGATTGTAATATTAGATGAGGCAACAAGCGCTCTTGACAATAAATCTGAAGCTATTGTTCAAAAGGCTATTGACAAACTTATGAAAAATAGAACTGTTTTTGTTATTGCGCATAGACTTTCTACGGTTCAAAATGCCTCAAAAATAGTAGTAATAAATGATGGCGCTATTGTTGAAATCGGAAATCATGAAAATTTAATTGCAAAAGAAAAAGGTATTTATAAAAGTCTTTATTTTGCTCAATTTAAACCTCAAAGAGAAAATTTAGCAGAAATTATTAGCTAATCAGGTTTAGCAGAAAAGCATTTTTTTTAATATTATATAAGAAGGAATTATCTATTCCCAAAAATATTTTTAAAATTCAATTTGGGACTTGTATATAAATAAGGAAATTAAAATGACACAGCTAAATCAATTTAAATCAAATAAAAAAATACTCATCGAAAATGTAAAAATAAGTCAATTAAAACCTGTTATTGATGAACGCGGATTTTTAACAGAAATGATGCGTTCTGATGATCCTGATTATAAAGGCTTTGGTCAAACCTATATTACTTCGGTCAACGAAAACGTGGTTAAAGCCTGGCATTATCACGAAAAACAAACAGATACTTTTATTTGTGTATATGGCATGATTAAGCTCGTTCTTTATGATTACAGAAAAGAATCAACAACTTACGGAATTGTAAATGAATTTTTTATTGGGGAGAAAAATTCATTAAGAGTGCAAATTCCTACAAGGGTAATGCATGGATTTAAAGGCATAAGTCCGGTATTTTCATTGGTTATTAACATGCCTGACCAGTTATATAATTATGAAAATCCTGATGAATTTAGAGTTCACCCCCATGAAAACGATATTCCGTACGACTGGTCAAGAAAAGACGGATAAGTGCCTAAGGCACATTCATAAGTTACTAATCCTTCCAAAAGGAAGGATTGATGACGATATAAAAGCGGCTTTGCCGCCTAATCCTTCCAGTCGAGGACTTATAAAAGCATCTTAAGCCGCAAGAGGCAGGTTGTTATGACCAAAAAAGAATTTTATATAATAGCTTTAATTGTAATTTATACTTATTTTGTTATTATTTTTCAAGTAAATTTGAAAAATTTTATTAATTTGAAAAAAAATTCTGCTGATAACAATAATATTGGTTTTAATGCCTTTAAATAAAAAAAAATTTTGAAGTGTAACTTTTAACACTCCAAAATAAATAGAGATATGAGTTTCTGAAGAGGTATTTATGTTTTGTGTAGTTAAGAGGTAGGTATGAAGAGGTATATTTATTTAAATAATTGGAATAAAAGTGTAATTTGATTTATTAAATTATTATTATTGGTAGTGGTTTGACTTTGGTTTATTGAACTTGAGCTTGAGTTTTGAGTAGAAAAATTTATTGGACCAAGTAAAGCGGTTAATATATCTAATATTGCATTATCGCCATTTTTAACAGAGGTTGAAGATGCTATAGAATTTCCTAAAATTATATCGTTTCCCTTGCCTCCATCAATATAATCATTTCCATAGCCTCCATAAATAAAGTCGTCTCCATTGCCTCCTCCGAGGCAATCATCTCCATAACCTCCGTAGATTATATCATTTCCATTACCGCCATCCGCATAATCGTCTCCGAAGTCTCCAAGTATAAGATCATTTCCATTTTCACCATAAAGCAGGTCATTTCCTCGACCTCCATCAAGATAATCATCTCCGTAGCCTGCATAAATTACATCATCTCCGGTATTTCCATAGAGCTTGTCATTTCCGGAACCTCCAAAAATTACATCATCTCCGGCTAAACCACTAATTTTGTCCTTGCCGCGTCCCCCTAAAATTATGTCATTATCAGAAGTTCCAGTAATAGTATTATTTAATGCATCTCCGAAAATTACATTATAACCTTGATTTTCTCTATTATTTCTGTATTGCTGCGAAGTTGGAGAGTATGCTTCCAGGAATTTTGAATAAGTGGATAGCCTCAAATCTGTCATAGTTGAAATCTCCTTTAGATAAACTTTAAACTGAGACGGTGGCAAAAATAAAGTTAAGTATATCTTTCTTATTAATATAAAAACA
>JAZDPZ010000016.1:0-5819 GCA_043797105.1 bacterium
ACCCTTTAATACCTTTGCAGCACAGCCATTTCCATAACTCGAAGTAGTACAATCCTGAACTTCACGAGGTTTAATACTATTTTCCAGTATCCAAATAAAATATATATCTTTACCTAAAGTATTAGGTCCCTTAAATCCGTTAACATCTATATTTATATATCCACAACCAACCACTGTTCCATCATATAGACCTGTACAACTAGTATTCCTAGCGTTAAATCTTAACAAGACACCATTATTTAAAATAAGACCTGGAGCATCGTCATAACCTGTTAGTGGAGTACCTTTTAAATATTTTGGAATACCATAATTATGCCAGCAATTACCATTAGACTGAAGCACATCACAAGACTTAACAGTATTTAAGAACTGTTTATATTTATCTCTAAAAACATGATTATCTGTAAAAACCCCTATCCATCATAATCCGAGTAGTAACCTGAGCCAGCTCAGAATAAATAGCAACAAAAGCCGTTTTATTTTGAGCAATCCTGAATTTTTGGAAGTATTATACCCATCTTTGTTTTTTATTTATATAAAAGATTATATCATATTTTTATATAAAATCAAGCTTTATTAAGAAAATTGTTACATTTTTAGGTGGGGTAAAGTGCGCTCAGAGAGGGCTTCTTAGCGGTAATTGTATTTAAGACATGTTTTCAAGATATAATAAAAAAATTGAACTTTGAGAATTTAATATAGGGCAAACCCTGTCATTTTCCCCGAGGGCTACACACTCTAAATGTGAAAAAGCTCAGGAAGGAGGTGAAAGCCAGTGAAAATAGAACTTGATCCTAAAGTGCTTTACTTTGCAATATTGATTATTGCATTAGCGATAATAAGCAAAGAACTTTGCGTTCTTATTATTGCAAAGCTCTTTGGGATATAAATCAGTTTTATTTTTAAAGGGTTTGAATGGGATGCTGATAACATCCCAGCCCTATTAATTTATATTATAACATATATTTTTTAAAATTACAGATTTTTATATGGGAAATTTTTGGAAAAATCGTTTTTATGCAAAAAATAGATATGTCTAAAAAAATTCAGGAACTTAGAGATAAAATCAATTATCATAATTATCTTTATTATGTCAAAGATGCGTCGGAAATTTCTGATGCTGAATTTGACAAACTTTTTAATGCTCTTAAAGAATTGGAAAAAGCTCATCCTGAATTTATAACACCGGATAGTCCTACTCAAAGAGTAGGTTCAACTGTTTCAGAAGGCTTTGAACAGGTTAAACATAAATTTCGTCTCTATAGTCTCGATAATGCAAACTCTGATGAAGAATTAATCGAGTGGTATAAACGTATTAGCAAGTATTTTCCTGAAACTGAGAAAATTGAATTTGTATGTGAGCTTAAAATTGACGGACTCGCTATTGCGCTTACTTATAAAAATGGGTATTTTATTCAGGGAGCAACAAGAGGAGACGGGCTGACAGGTGAAAATATCACCCAAAACCTTAAAACAATAAAAAGTATTCCTCTTAAATTGTTTTCGCTTGAAAATAACGTGGTTCCTGAGTTTATTGAAGCCAGAGGCGAGGTTTTTATGCCTAAGGATTCTTTTGAAAAACTTAATAAAAAAAGAATTGAACTCGGCGAACCTGAATTTGCAAATCCAAGAAATGCCGGAAGCGGATCAGTACGGCAATTAGATCCAAAAATAACTTCTGAAAGAGATTTGGACATATTTGTATATGGAGGAACTGTCTTAGGACTTGAAAATAATTTATTGGAAAATCATTGGGAAGTCTTAAAAATATTTAAAAAATTGGGTTTCAAAGTTAATGAAACCAATAAAATTTGCTCTGGCTTGGATGAAGTGTTTGAGTATTGTAAATATTGGAAAAATAAAAGATTTGATCTTGGATATGATACAGATGGCATAGTGATTAAAATTAATGATCTTGCTAAACAACAGGAACTGGGGTTTACCTCCAGAAGTCCGCGATGGGCTGTTGCTTATAAATTTCCTCCGGAAGAAGCTGTTACAACTCTTTTGGATATAGATGTCAATGTGGGCAGGACAGGCGCTATTACTCCTATTGCAATTCTTGAGCCTGTAAAACTTGCAGGAACTACTGTAGCAAGGGCAAGTTTACATAATGCTGATGAGATTCAAAGACTTGATTTGAGAATTGGAGATAAAGTATATATAAAAAAAGCTGCTGAAATAATTCCAAAAGTTATTGAAGTTGATTTATCACAAAGAAAAGAGGACAGTGAACCATTCAAATTTCCTAAATATTGTCCTTCCTGCGGAACTTCACTTGAGAGAAAAGAAAATGAAGTTATTTACTATTGTCCAAATATTTTAGGCTGCAAAGCTCAGTTAAAGGGCAGACTGCAACATTGGGTAAGCAGAGAAGCAATGGATGTTGACGGAGTTGGAGAATCTTTAATAAGTCAGTTTGTGGATAAAAATATTGTTAAAGATCCTTCTGATCTATATATTTTAACTAAAGAAAATATTCTTTCTCTTGAAAGAATGGCGGAAAAATCAGCAACAAATATAATTAATGCTGTTCAGCAAAGCAAAGAAAGACCTTTAAACCGTTTAATTAACGCGCTTGGTGTTAAATATGTCGGAAAAGAAACATCTGATATTATAAGCAGGCATTTTTATTCAATTGATGAATTAAAATCAGCTAAATATGAACAACTCGCATCAATTGACGGCATTGGCGAAAAAATAGCTCAAAGTATAGTAAATTATTTTGAAAATCCTGATACTTTAGCCATGATTGAAAAATTAAAAAAATATGGTATTAAAACCGAAGAAACAAAAGAAAAAACTGAGAAAGAAAAAATTCTGAAAAATAAAATATTTGTGCTTACAGGCTCTTTACAAAATATGGATAGAAATAAAGCTGGTGATATAATAAAAGAGTTAGGCGGAAAAATTTCAAACAGTGTAAGTAAAAAAACTTCTTTTGTAATAGTTGGAGAAAATCCTGGTTCAAAATATAATAAAGCTCAGGAATTAGGTGTTAAAATTTTAAGTGAAGATGATTTTTTAGAACTTATACAGTATAATTAAAATTACTAGAGAGAAATTAATTTAAAAAATAACTATGAATAAAAATTTTAAAATTTTTCAAATACAAGGATTATCCGGTTTATTAATATTAACATTTATTTTTATTGGCTTGTTTGGCGGATTTATAGTGTTTCCTGTCTGGGCTATAATGACAGGCTGGAATATTTTGATTGCCAACACTCTGAATGTGCCGATAATCAATTATTTTCAAGCTGCATTATTATGGCTGGCATTACTTTTATTGTTTTATCTGATTTTTAGAAACAGTTTTTTGATAAAAATTCAAAAAGATGAAATTTTTGATAACAGAGATATAAAAGATATAATTAAAGAAATTGAAGAAAGAGAAACCACTAAAACAAACGAAGATTTAGATAAAAATGAAAAAAAATAAATATATTTAAAAAAAATTTAAAGACTTTAATTTATATTTTAGTATAATTTTTATAATAAAGCTTTTTAGGGAAAAAGGAGTAATTTTTAGAATGCGAAAGTTTCTTTTTATATTAATATTATTATTAATTTCAAATCCTGTATTTGCAGCCGGCAATCTGAATCTTAAAGCTGAAAATCCTGTGCAGTTGATTTCTCATGCCAGTCAATACGCCATAATTAAAGGAACAATTTCTAATATTGATATAGTAGACAAATCAAGATCCATTTTTCTAAACTTTGGCGAAAATTTTAATACCTCATTTAGCGCAATAATTTATGGTGATGCTGTTTCTTCTTTTATTATGGCTGGAATAAATGAACCTGCTGAATATTTTAAAGATAAAACCGTTGTTTTAAAGGGAATAATAAGGATTTCAGACGGCAAACCAGAAATAGTAATTAATTCTCCAAATCAAATAAAAATTATAACTAATAAAAAATGAGCTTTCTTAACAATATAATTGAATATAAAAAAATTGAGGTTAGCCGAGAAAAAACTGATTTTAATCAGAGTTTCAGTGAACTAGAGAAAGCCTGCCAAAAACCGCCTCCTGTAAAAAGTTTTATTAATTCACTAAAAGATTGTAGTGAGCATAATGAAATAGCTTTGATTGCCGAAGTAAAAAAGGCTTCTCCTTCAAAAGGTATAATCAGAGAGGTTTTTGATCCTGTTGCTATTGCTATTGCTTATGAAAAAGCCGGAGCTAAAGCTATTTCAGTATTAACAGACGAAAAATTTTTTCAGGGATCAATACAATATCTGAAAGATATTAAAAAAGTTGTTAAATTACCTGTTTTAAGAAAAGATTTTATAATTGATCCATTTCAAATATACCAAACAAGATTAATTGGAGCTGATATAATTCTGCTTATTGCTTCTGTGCTTGAATTTTCAAAATTAAAGGAATATTATAATCTTTCAAAAAAAATAGGACTCGAAGTTTTGATAGAAGTTCATACAAAAGAAGAATTAGACTCCGTATTAAAGCTCGACGCAAAAATAATCGGAATTAACAATAGAAATCTTGAAACTTTCAAGGTTTCTATTGTTAATACAATAAATTTAATTCAGAACAAAAATATTTTTGATAAATTTATCATAAGTGAATCTGGCATTAATAATTATTCTGATGTTGTTATTCTGAAAAATGCCGGAGTAAGCGGCATTTTAGTTGGAGAAAGTTTAATAAGACAAGATAATACAGAAAAAGCCGTTTTAGATATATTAGGAAAATCTTGCTAAAAAATGTAAATTTTTTTTACAATTTAAAATTTTTATATAAAATCTTGCTATTTTTGTATTTTTATATAAATAGCAAGATTTTATATAAAAAGGATATAAAAAATATGTTAAAACCACAGGATGAAGTAGACAAAAAATTAGCTAAAATATATGCTAATCAGCAGACTAACAATCTTGATATATCAAGCAAAATAGACCCTGAGTTAATCTGGAAAGCAATGTCTTTAGCAGGACTAAATAATAAACTTTTCCTGGTTGTAAAAAATTTAAGAGCGTCTACTTAAGAAGAGTGTTTACAAAAGACTTTAGCCCATGTCAATCCAACTCTAAGTTAACACTCTTTTTTACAGATAAAGCTTTAAATTACAGGTTAGCAACTGTACAGGTAATTGTAGCTTGATAATACCCTGACAAATCAGATTCATAACTGTAAGTATCTGTTAACCAACCGCTATTATTAGTAAGTTGCACGGTAAAAGTTGTAACTCCAACAGGAGCGATAATATTGGCTACAGTATCACCAGCTGCAGTAAATTTAGGATTTGAATCATTCCTGCTGCCTGTAAATTGTACTTGATAAGCTATAACGTTTGCATTATTAGCAACAGATGCGGCTTCGCTAAGCGCGTCAGTTATTCCTGCAGCAGTAGGTTTGGAATCATTATCTGTATTTGCAAGAACAATTTTTCCTATGTTTGAGTTTGCTGTTGTTCCAATTGATCCATTTACATCACCGGTCGATGCAGTAGCTGCTACGGTAAATTGTACGTTTACTCCATTTTTATTATTTGTAAAAGAATGAAAAGTTGGAGCCACTGATCCCTCTAATTGACCTGATTCAGCTGAAATATCTACATTGACTATATCTGCAGTTGCTGTAACCCTACTATATACCGGTAAATGTCCTGAAATCGTAGTGTTTGCTCTATCAGCAGCATTTACCGAATTTATAAAAAACATTGTTAAACAACTCGCTAAAATTATACTTGAAGCAAATTTTTTCATTTTAAACACTCCTTTTTATGTCTTACTAAATTAAAACACCTTATATATTTTAACATTAAAATATACTTTAAAATTGTTCAAAAAATCT
>JAZDPZ010000017.1:0-5545 GCA_043797105.1 bacterium
TCAATGATTTTTCCCTGAAATAATTCAAGAATCGTTCTTGTTTGATCTGATAAATCTGTATAAGAAACATTACTGCTCATATTATCAATATGGTTTAAAACTTCATTATCTATCGGTTCAAGCGGTTCTTCTGTCACCGTAACTTTAGGAGCGCTTTTTTTGGGTATTTCTTCTTCAATTTCCTGCGAAATTTGCTCAAATTTTTCTTTTTCTTTATTTTCACTGATATTTTGATCTTCCGGCAGAGGTGTTCTTATAGTTATCTTTGGTATTGTTCCAAAAAGTTTTTGAGCTGCTTTTTCAAGCGAAGCTATTTGGGATTTTTCTCTGGATTTTTTGACAAAATTATCATTATTAAAAGTAATTATTATATTTTCAGGATTAATTTCAACTGGTTTAGCCAGACCGGAAAAAAATCCTTTAGCGGGAATAGCTTCAATATTATCCAGAAGAGTTTTCCAGTTTTGACTAATATCATTCATATCTGTTTTAGGAGTATCTAAACCAGGTTCAGGACTTAGAGTCTCTTTATAAGATGTTTCTTTAACAGAAGGAGGTTCAGGTAATTTAGTTTTTAAAGAAACAGGATTTGTCTGAATTTTAGGGATCATATCAAAATTTTTGACTGAAAAAGCCTCTTCAAGCTTTAAAATTCTGCTTTCCAAATCTTTAATTATCTGTATATCATGCCTGTAACAAATGCTGATTAAAGCGACTTCAAGCCAAAGCTGCTGTTTTGATGTTGTTTTTATAGTTTTTTCATAGTCTGACAATTTTTCAATGATTTGAGATATTTCAATAATTTCAAATTTTTCAGCCTGATCCTTTAATTCAACATAAGACTGCTCGGAAGCGTCAATCAAAGATTTTAATTCATCAGGGTTATTTGTTGTTTTAGCCAGCATGATGTTTCTAAAGCAGTTCATTAGTTCCCTTAAAATTTGAACAGGTTCATTTCCAAGCTGAATAATCTCGTTGAGCCTGGAAATAAGAGCGCTGATATTTCTATCAGCTATTATATTAGTTAATTCAAGCATGGTATTTTCTGATATACTGCCGAGTAGAGGTAAAATATCCTCTTCAGTGATCTCTTCCTTTAACAGAGAAAGGATACTTATTTGATCCAGCAAACTTAAAGCATCTCTTAGTCCGCCTAATGACCTTCTGGCAATCAAAGAGCAAGCCTGATCGTTAATTTTTAAATCTTCAAGCCGCGCTATTTCTTTGAGCCTTTCAACTGTCAAATCCTGTTTAATCCTTCTAAAATCAAATCTTTGGCATCTGCTTATAATAGTATTCAATACTTTATGAGCTTCTGTTGTGGCGAGAATAAAAACAAGATTTTTAGGAGGTTCTTCAAGAGTTTTCAAAAGGGTATTAAATGCTTCTGTAGTAAGCATATGAACTTCGTCAATAATATAAATCTTGTATTTCCCTGAAACTGGCACAAACTGGACTTTTTCAAGGAGATTTCGAGCATCTTCCACTTTTCTGTTGCTTGCTGCATCAATTTCTATTACATCAATAGCGTTTCCATTTGTTATATCAATACAGCTCGGACATTTTCCGCAGGGTTCAAGAGTCGGACCGTTTTTGCAATTCAGTGATTTTGCCAGAATCCTTGCCATAGAAGTCTTGCCGGTGCCTCTTGGTCCTGTAAAAAGATATGCATGCGCAACTTTATTTAACTCTATTGCATTGGATAAAGTTTTAACTATAGCCTCTTGTCCAACTATATCTTTAAATTTTTGAGGTCTGTATTTTCTGTATAAAGGTATATAAGAAGTAATCACGATTTTTTAATCATTTTTCAGTCTAATACTTTCTTCCAGTTCTTTTATGTGTTCTTTGATTTCATTAACCCCGTCTTCTTCAGGGCATAATTTTACAAATTTATTAAACGTATCAACTGCATCTTTAAAATTACCTTGTTTTTCCATTGCATATCCAAGATTACTATAAACAACAGCGTAATTATGATCCAGTTTTAAAGCTTTTTTGTACATTAAAATTGCAGTTTCTATATCACCACGGCAATAAAGCGCTAATCCGAGCTGATTATGCGCTTTTGCAGAATTACTGTTTATTTCAATAACTTTTTTACAATAATTTACAGATTCCATCCACATGCCTTTTTTAGCATAACAAATGGCTAATCTGTAATTTGCTTCTTCATTTTTTTGATCCAGTTTTAAAACTCTGTTATAATTCTCGATTGCCAAATCAGTGTCATTTGTCATTCCTGTTGCGCTGCTTTTTTTATCAAAAGCCTGAGCCAGATCAAAAATATATTCAATTTTATTCGGAGACAGATTAACAATTTTTTCAAACTGTTCAATGGATTCTTCGTATTTATTCAGATCAAGGAGTGAAAGACCAAGATTATAGTAAGAGTCAAGATCATTATCCTTGATTTCTATTACCTTGTTAAATTGGCTTACAGCTTCCTCAAATCTATTATTGCTATGTAATAATAATCCCAAATTATAGTAAACATCAGGATCTTTAGGATTTAATATCATATATTTTCTAAAATTAGATTCTGCCTCGTTTGATTTGTCTAATGACATATAAGCTAACCCCAAATTATAATAAATTTCAGGCTTATTAGGATTGATTCTTATTGCATTAATAAAAAATTTTACAGAATTAGCATACTGCTTATTGGAATAAGCATCTATACCTTTATTATATTCGATTTCATAGGTTTCATTTACTTGTTTAATTCGAATATATATTAAAATAATTAAAAACAAGCTTAAAACAAAAGCGCCAAAATAATATATCATAATCTTTTAGATCTTTAAGTTATTAATATCTACTTAAATTTAACAAATAATTTGGCATTAATCAATGAATTTATAAATAACTATAATATATTTAACAAATTCATTCTGTCCCTGTAAAATTCAGGGAAATAACCCTCTAAAACAGCATTTCTGGCATCCTGCATTAATTTTACCAGATAAAAAATATTATGTATTGTCATTAATATGCCTGCTGTTGCTTCTTTTACTCTGTATAAATGTCGTATATATGCTCTGGAATGATTTTTACAGGCATAGCATTCACATTCTTCAACAAGAGGAGAAAAATCTTCTTCAAATTCTTTATTTTTTATAATTTTTCGACCATAAGGCGTAAAAAAACAGCCATGCCTGGCTATTCTGGTCGGCATGACACAGTCAAACATATCAATGCCTCTTAAAACACCGTCTAAAAGGTCTTCAGGAGTGCCGACACCCATTAAATATCTTGGTTTATTTGCCGGTAAAAAAGGCGTTGTCAGCTCAATTATATGATTTTTAAGTTCTTTAGGTTCTCCTACACTGACTCCGCCAATAGCATAACCATGAGCATCAATATTTGAAATTACTTTAGCGCTTTCAGTCCTGAGATCATCATATACAGACCCCTGAACTATTGGAAATAATGCCTGATCCTGTCTTTCGTTGCTTTCCAGGCATCTGAATAGCCATCTATGCGTTCTTTCCATAGCTTCTTTTGCCTGATTATAGCTGCAAGGATAAGGCGCGCACTCATCAAAAGCCATTATTATGTCAGCTCCAAGACTATTTTGAATTTTCATGGATATTTCAGGACTTATAAAATAAGTGTTACCGCCTTTAGCGTCTTTAAAAGTTACTCCTTCTTCTGTTAAACTTCTTAAATCAGACAAACTAAATATTTGGAAGCCTCCTGAATCAGTAAGAACAGGTTTTTGCCAGTTCATCCATTTATGAAGTCCGCCTGCTTTTTCAATTAACTTGTGTCCTGGTCTTAAAAACAAATGATACGAATTAGATAAAATAATCTCAGCCTGAGTATTGTATAAATGATCCTGGGTCATCATTTTAACGGCAGAATTAGTGCCTACAGGCATAAAAACCGGAGTATTAACCGTTCCGTGCGGAGTTTCAAAAACCCCGGCTCTTGCATTTGATTCAGAGCATTTTTTAATCAGGTTAAACTTAAAACAGCTTTGCTGTTTCATTAAATAATCCATTTATCAATATCGCGATTCCAGTCCAGAATCAATTCTGATTCTTCAAAAAATATTGCTATTTCTCTTTTTGCGCTTTCGAGACTGTCTGAGCCATGTATAATGTTTTTACCCATAATCTGGGCAAAATCAGCCCTAATAGTTCCAAAATCAGATTCCTGCGGATTTGTAGCCCCCATCATTTTTCTTACGATTTTAACGGCATTAGCTCCTTCAACAACTATTGCCACTATTGGACCACTTGTAATAAATTCAACCAATCCTTCAAAAAAAGGCTTTCCTTTATGCTCAGCATAATGTTTTTCAGCAGTTCCAATATCTAAAAGCATCATTTTTAAGCCAATAATTTTAAAACCTTTGTTTTCAAATCGTTGTATTATTTCACCGATAAGTCCTCTTTGAACAGCATCCGGCTTAATAGCAACAAAAGTTCTTTCCATTATACCTCCTATAAAATAATATATTTAAATTAATTTCACTTACTTAAAAAGTGTTCCTGCGGAAAAATGCAGTCAGCTTCCCAAAGTTTGATTAATGCAATAAACTTGTAAAAAGCCATTAAAACAGCAAATATAAAACCATGCTGTCCATCTTTAAACCCACCCTTTAAAAAATATCTCTTTAAAAATTCTCCAAATGCTCTTAAAACAGCCAAAATTATAGAAAATTTGGTTTTTCTTATTTTGAATTTTTCAAGCTCTAAAGTTGTATATTTATTCATGCGTGAAATAAATGATTCAATAGAATCATAATTATAATGAATAATTGCAAGCTGGGTTTGTTTGGGATTAATTTTATGTATTTTGCCGTAAATCTCCGGAATGCAATGAACATGCGGACTAAATGAGACGGAATCTTTCCTGAAAAATCTTAAAATAGAATTTGGATACCAGGAAAGTAAAAATTTTCCTAAAAGAATATTTTTTCTGGGAATAAAAAAAACATCCGGACAATCCTGTCTTTTTATCATTTCTCTTAGATATTCGAGCAATTCTTTAGGTATTATTTCATCTGAATCAACTACTAAAATCCATTCATTTGCAGCATGGCTTATAGCAAAATTTCTTGCAGGATCAGCAAAACCAATATTTTCATGATAAATAATTTTACATCCAAATTTTTCTGCAATTTTAATAGTTCTATCTGTGCTATACATATCACAAATAATGATTTCATCGACAGAACTGACTGATTGTAAACATTCTTCAAGATATTTTTCAGAATTATAAGTATGTATTATTGCTGATATGCCACTCATTTATTATCCTCTTAAATTAAGATCATTATGCCGGAGCTTTCTTTAAATTCAGATTTTCAACCGGTTTTCCCACACAAATATAATCAAAATCTCTTTGTTTCATTCTTTTAGGTTCATATTGATTTCTTCCATCGAATATTACAGGTGTTTTCATAAGTTTTTTCATTTTTTCAAAATCAGGACGTCTAAATTCATTCCATTCTGTAATTAAAATTAATGCGTCAGCATTATTAAGAGCTTCATAGTTATTTTTTACATAAGAAATTTTATCGTGAAAAATATTT
>JAZDPZ010000018.1:0-6594 GCA_043797105.1 bacterium
TTTATATATATATATCTGGTTATAATAAAAATTTTCTAAATAATAATAAATTTGGATATATTTCTCTTGCTCCCTCAATTACAGAAATAATATACGCTATTAATGCCCAGGATGACTTGATTGCTGTAACTTCTTGGTGTGATTATCCAAAAGATGTTCAAAAAAAGTTTAAAATGGGCGATTCTTTTTCTATAAACAAAGAAGCAATAATCAAATTAAAACCTGCGATTATTCTTGCTCTTGACAGTCAAAAACCTCTTATTGATGATCTGAAACTTTTAAAAGTCAAGGTATATTACTTTAGCTCTAATAGTATAGAAGATATTTATAAAAATATAACGAAAATAGGTCAAGTTACCGAACATGCTCAAGAAGCAAATCAGCTTTTAACAAAGCTAAAACAAAAACAAACTTCTATAAAAAAACCCGACTATAAAAAAAATATTTTATATATTGCGCATGCAAATCCCATAATTTCTATTGGAAAAAAGAGTTTTATAACTGATATTATCAGAAAAGCCGGACATGAAAGCATAACAGATTATCTAAAAACAGGATATGATGAAGGATATCCTGAGATAAGTCTTGAATTTGCAATGTTAAAAAAACCTGATATTGTTGTAGTTTGTGATAAAAATTCTGCTGATTATTTGAGCAAATTTTTAAAAAACAGTAAATTTATGATTTTAACAAGAGAACAGTGTAATATTGTGAATCGTCCGGGTCCAAGGGCAATTGACGCAATTAAAATTTTTGCATCGTTATAAAAAAACAAAGAGGCAGACGCCTCCTTGTTTTTTTTCTATAATTAATTTCCAAGACAATTTTTCAAATATTCTATGGTTTTTAGCCTATTCTCGTATAAATATTTAGTAAATTTAAGATAATTTTTTGAACTGGAAGAAATAGTTAAGCTTATTTCAAAACCATCCGAACAAAATGGTTCGTAATCATAAACTACATAACTATTATATTTGCTTCTCCATTCTTTTTTTTCAATTCGGCAATTATTTTCTATAGCTATTTTTTCAAGCCAGGGGAGAACATCTTTAGATATATTTCTAAATTCAACCAAATTAGAATTATATATTCCTTCTCCATATTTTTGCCCTATGTTCATAATTTTCTCCCTCCTGAATAGCGGCTCACACGCATTTTATAAATGGATATTTACAGCACAAATTTATCTACATCTTTATAAAGTTTAGGTTATATTTTTGTTTTTTTTAACAAACAAATGGATAAGATATTGAATAGTAAAAACCTACTATTTATTTTTTTAAAATAATACTTTTTACTAATTTTGCTAAAAATCTACTCTAATTACTTGATTTAATATAATTGAAAACCAGTAAAATTATTTTAGGAGAATGGTAATGAGAAAAATTTCAGCTGTTTTGTTAATTCTAATCGTGATTTTTGCTAATAAAACACAAATAGCAAAAGCAGATACTATTGTTCTCAATAACGGAGTAACAGTAAATGGTAAAATAGAGTATATCTTAGCTGGTTTTATCGGTATTAAAACAAAAGACGGAAACAAAAAAATCTTTAGACAGGTTTCAAAAGGTAAAGCCAGAGACATTGTTAAAATTGGCTTTATAAAAAAGAAAAAGGTTTCAGGCGAAATATTTTATTTAGACAGCTATACTCTTGAAATTACTACTGCATCAGGCAATTTAGAAATAAATCGTATGTGGGTAAGAGATATTACTCTTTCTCAATAAATTTTAAATTATAATATTGTTATGGACAAATTAATAGAAATAAAAGGACTGTCAAAAGAATTTCCTGTTAAAAAAGGGTTTTTTAACAGGAAAGTTGGAGCAATTTATGCTGTTAATAATGTCAGCTTTGACATATATACAGGAGAAACTCTGGGACTTGTAGGAGAATCAGGCTGCGGAAAATCTACAATCGGAAGATGTATACTCGGATTAACACCCATAACTAAAGGAAATATAAAAATTGGAAATATTAATATAACTGATAAAAATTCAAAAATTCCTAATTCTTTAAGAAAAAAAATGCAAATTATATTTCAAAATCCTTATTCCAGTTTAAATCCAAGAATGACTATTGAGGAAAGTTTAAAAGAACCTTTAATTATTCATAAAGCGGTTTCTAAAAAACAATTAAACCCAAGAATTTATGAGCTTCTTGACATGGTTGGTTTAAGTTCGGATGTTTTGAATAGATATCCGCATGAATTTTCAGGAGGACAAAAACAAAGAATAGTAATAGCAAGGGCATTGGCTTTGAATCCTGATTTTATAATTGCTGATGAGCCTGTAAGCGCGCTTGATGTAAGTATACAAGCTCAAATAATAAACTTGCTCGAAGATTTAAAAAAAAGATTAGGTTTAACATATTTATTTATATCGCATGATTTAAGCATAGTAAGATATGTAAGCAATAGAGTTGCTGTAATGTACTTAGGTGAGATTGTTGAGCTTGCGTCAGTCGAATTTTTGTATTCCAATCCCTTGCATCCATATACCAAAGCATTATTAAGCTCCATACCAATAGCTAATCCAAATATTGATATATCCAAAAAAATTCTAATAAAAGGTGATCCTCCCAGTCCTGCTAATTTGCCAGGCGGTTGTAAATTTCATACAAGATGTGGGCATACTATGGATATTTGCAGAATTAAAGCTCCAAAGCAAATTATGGTAAGAGAAGGTCATTTTGTAAGCTGCCATTTAATTAAAAATTCCTAAATTTGTATTAATACTCTGGTGAAATTAAAACAAAGGAAGTTGCTTGACTGTTTCTTTATTTGAAATATTTTTTTCAAACCTGCTGTGCTTAAGAAGCTCCTGTTGAATTTTTTCCAAAAAAGGAGATGTGGGCAGATTTTTAAAAGTTCCCTGCCATTTGCGTTTAAGCGCTCTTGTTAAAAACAGTCGTTCTTTTGCTCGGGTCATTCCTACATAAAAT
This sequence comes from bacterium, assembly GCA_043797105.1. Classification (GTDB taxonomy): domain Bacteria; phylum Cyanobacteriota; class Vampirovibrionia; order Gastranaerophilales; family CAZEDP01; genus JAZDPZ01. The sequence goes on from JAZDPZ010000018.1 coordinate 2,944, forward strand.
AATCTTTTTTCTTCTTCAAAATTTTCATTATTTTGCGCCCAATGAAGCGGTAAAATCCCGTCTTCTAACCCTACTATGAACACAACTTTAAATTCCAGCCCTTTTGAAGCATGCAAAGTTAAAAGAGATATGCGGTCAGCTCTTTCATCCAGAGTGTCTATTTCTGATACAAACGCAATTTCATTGAAAAATTGATCTTTATTACTGCATTTTTCGGCTAATGCAATTAAATGGCTCAAAATATGATCTTCTGCATTATCAAGGGTCTGAGAAACTGTTTTAATTTGCTCTGATAAAGTTTGAGAAAAATTTTCCTCAAGAGATTTTAACAAAGTTTTTACCCATTCTTTATTGCAAATTAATGCGTTGGATAATGCTACAAAAGGCATGCCGGAACGTTTAAATGCTTTAATCAAAGCTTCAGACTGAGAATATGTACGATAAAGCACAGCAAAATCTGAAAAAGAAAGATCTGATTCCTCTCCTTCTGATCTATTGCTGTCAATAGAAAAAAAACTATGCCCGCCAATCATTTTTTCAATATTGTGAACCACAAATTCAGCTTCTGCCTGCTCAGTAGGAGCAGTATGAATTATAATTCTGGCAGTATTTTTTTTTGTCTTTGATAGAATTTTCTGTGAGTTAATTACCTGGTTTGAAGCATTTACAATTGTATTTGTAGAACGATAATTATGATCTAAATTTATAATACAGGCATCTGGATAATCGTTTTTAAAATTCTGGAAAAATGAAATATCTGCTCCTCGAAATCCGTAAATTGCCTGATTTGGATCGCCAATAACGCATAAATTGCCATTATCTGATATGAACAGCTTTATCAGAGCATATTGCATGGCGTCTATATCCTGATATTCGTCTATAGAAATAAATTTGAAACGCTCCTGATAAAGTTTAACTATATCCGGTCTGGATTCAAACATTTTAACAGTTAATAATATCAAATCATCAAAGTCAACCAGATTATTTAATTTGAGTTTTTCCTGATATGTATTTATTATTTCAAGTATATAATCATCTTTTTCCTGTGTTCTTTTAGCTTTGGAAATTTTACCAAGAAGCTTGCGGGCTTTACTTTCTGATATATCAGGATTTTCTGTTAATAAAAAATTTTTTTCCTGTTCATTTGCTATACGAAAATCAGGATTAAGACCTGCATCATGAGGATATTCTTTTAATATAGAAAAACATAGAGAATGAAAAGTATGAATATTTATCTTTTGCCAATTTTCCGGAAGAAGAATCTTAAGTCTTTCCTGCATTTCTTTTGCGGCTTTTTGAGTAAAAGTTACAGCAAGGCAGTTTTCAGGCAAAACTTTATTTTCAGCATTTTCAGCAGTCATATAAGCTATACGATGAGTAAGAACACGTGTTTTACCTGAACCTGGACCAGCTACAATCAAAAGTTGTCCATATATAATTTTTGCGGCTTTTTGCTGAGTATTATCCAGACAATCAAGAATACTGCCATTATTGCCATAATATTCTATATTTTTTTTAATCTCAGGTTTTTCAGACAAAGCCAATTTTTGGGGATAAATTTCCTGTTTATCTATAGTTTTTTTATTTTCATTTTTTATTGTTTCCAAATCAAATAATAAATTTCCTTTGTTTCGAGTTTTTAATTCATTATCTTCAAATAGTCTGATAATGCCGTATTCTCCGTCATATCCGGCATTGCGAATGACTTTGCCTTGTCTTAAACGTGATATAGCTTCTGCAAGCAAAGAAGATTCCGCTTTTGATATATCTTCAAGGGCAATATTTTGTAGTATAGAAAGCTCTGATCCAAGTTTTTGGATTAAATTTTCATAAGATTGCTGAACTTTTTTGCTGGATGAGCCAACATGCATAATTTCAGACAAAATTTCCTGTAAAGGAATAAGACTATATACTTTTCCTGCTGTAGACGGTGGCTTAACCTCATTTTCAGCACGATCAGAAAGATCATTGACTCTGTGCGCAACTCCGACAGTAACCGGTTTGTTGCAAACAGGGCAAATTCCTTTATATTCTTTTGTTTCTTCAGGAGTAAGACATATATTACATTTTCTATGACCGTCGAGATGGTATTTTCCTTCTTCAGGAAAAAATTCAATTGTGCCGACATACCCTTCCCCTGTTTTTAAAGCATTGCGAATAGAAAAATAATCAGGATTTGTATCAAATACCACAGCTTCACGACCGAGCTTTGAAGGAGAATGCGCATCTGAATTTGAAACCAGTCTATATTTATCAAGTTTTGAAACCATCCAGTTCATTGGCGGATCAGAAGATAAGCCTGTTTCAGCAGCAAAAATATGTTCAGCAAGGTCACCATAACATTCTTCAATAGAATCAAAACCTGATTTGGAACCAAGCACTGAAAACCATGGCGTCCAGATATGCGCTGGAATAATATAGGCATATTCGCTGGACTGCAAAGTTATCTCCAGTAAATTTCTTGAATCAAGCCCTAAAATAGGACGTCCGTCGGATTTTAAATTGCCAATTCTGGACAGACGATCAATAAATTTTTCTGCTGCTTCAAAATCAGGAACATATACAAGATGATGGACTTTTCTTGTTTTATCTTTCTTTTTATAAATAGTTGAAATTTCAACGGATAAAATAAATCGTATAAGCTGATCTTTTTGTACTATTTGTTTTTCAATATCTTCACGCAAACGAAAAACACCGGGTTCTGCGGGTATTAAATTCTCTTTAATCTCTTTAAACCAGGCAGGATGGGTAAAATCTCCGGTTGCTATTGTAGTAATGCCTTTTTTTTGCGCCCAAACAGCCAGTTCTTCCAGGGTAGCATTTTTACTGGTTGCGCGAGAGTATTTTGAGTGAACATGCATATCTGCATAAAAATACATAAAAATACCTCTGTTATTGCAAATATTTTTTTTATTATATCTTAAAAGACGTGCCTTAGACACAATTATCGATAAAAAGCTCTATTCATAAAAACTAAAGTACCCTGAATTGTCCAAACAATAATTTTTAAGTAATGAACAATAAATTTTCACCTTTTAAAAAAAGTGTTTGGTGTAGGGGTGGCTTAGCCACATTCACCAGTTACTAATCCTTCCAGTGAGGGACATAATAGCACAGCTCTGCTGCCTACCCTAATCTAATTCCCCTCCCTCGAGGGAAGAGTAAGGGATGGGTTGTATAAAATTTATTGTTATCCACTTAAAAATCATTTAAAAAAGCGGGAGACGAGGCTCGAACTCGCGACCTTCTCCTTGGCAAGGAGACATTCTACCACTGAACTACTCCCGCATATATCAAGCTGAATAATTATACAAAGATAAGAGACTATTTACAAGTATTATTTTATTATAGGTATTTTTCTTTTTCTGAAGCTAATTTAAAAAATGCTGCTATTGCACTTAAATCATAGACTCCTGTTCCATCTGAAAACATAAAATTATCAATTAAAAAACAAATATCTTCAGATCTTCCAATACTATCTATTGCAACCCTGCCTACTTCAAGATAATTAATTACAGGGATCATGCAGTATAAATAAAATATAGCAATAAAAGACCTCTCGGCTTAGAATAATGTTGAAAAGATGCATTAAAACTAAGAGAGAGGTTATGAATAATTTTAACAAAATTCAACAAGCTTTTACAATAGGTC